>CAJQNF010000060.1 GCA_905479625.1 uncultured Flavobacteriaceae bacterium
TATTTCCATTATCTTGGCTAAGCCCTAGCAATATTGATTGGCAACTCCCTAAAACAATACTAGAATACTTTATGCCCATGACTAAATTTTCTAGTTTTTGGTTATCCGAAAATGGGAAGGAAAGTGTTACAGTAATTGGTTATTTTTACCATTGGCTCAGCCTTCCAAAATTACATGGTTTATTCAATCTTTCCATTACAATATTATTGCTAATCTTCCCAATAGCTTTTTACTTTACTAAATATAAGAAAACGTTGATTTTGATATATTTTATTAGTCTTTGTCAAATGATAATATTATGGATGTCATCACCGCAGTATAGATTTTATTTGGCGTTCTTAATTATTTTGACCCTTGTTTTGTTGGCTCATATTTTAGCGAATCGAATAAAATTGATTAAAGTTTTAATGTCAATATCATTTATTATTATTGCAATTCCATTGTTTTTAAACATTGAATTGAACTCATTTACTTCAAATAAATTTCATTTATCAATAAATAATTTTTCTCAAGATTATTTGTTGGCTCCTCATCCTAAAACAAAATATAAAGATGCGGTATATGAAACTTTTCAATATGAAAACACAATTATTTACACTCCAATAAACATTGATTTTTTTTGGGCTATAGGAGATAGTCCTTTACCTGGACTTCAAAAACAACAATATGATTATTTTAAATATTATTTTCATGTAATCCCGGTAATGAGATCTGGGAATTTGAAGGATGGATTTTACTCAAAGGATATTAAATGACGGTTTTGAATTAGAAGAGCATCAATAAGTTAAGGCTACACTAAATGAATTTTCCTGATTAGTTGAACTGATTTTTAGATCTATTTAAAGCAAATTTGTTGCTTACTTTCCAATACAGAAATTAGCAAAAATATTACCCAAAAGATCATCTGTAGTGATCTCACCGGTAATCTCTCCTAAATGGAACAAGGCCTGACGAATATCTATGGCCATAAGATCCGAGGAAATATTTTGATCCATTCCTTTTTGAACTTCATTCAAGGCTTCAAAAGCTTTGTTGAGTGCTTCAAAATGGCGAGAATTACTAACAACAGTTTGCTGGTTACTCAAAGCTCCTGTATTTACCAGATCCGTCAGGTGATTGAGTAAAGCTTCCAATCCGGTTTTCTGTTTTGCTGAGATCAGGATCCAGTTGGGTTGGATTGTTGAAAGTTCCGTAATCTGTTTATCGCTCAAGGCGTCAGCTTTATTGAGTAAAGTCAATATTTTTTTCTTTGGATACTTCTCTTGGAGTTCCTGTTCTTCTTTCGATAAATTGTTTAAATCGAGTTTGTTACTTGCATCTATCAAGTGAAGTACAAGTTGGGCTTTTTCGATATTTTCAAAGGTCTTTTGGATACCAATATTTTCAACTACGTCTTTGGTGTCGCGAATTCCGGCAGTATCAATAAAACGATAGGTGACTCCCTGTAAGGCAATTTCATCTTCAATGGCATCACGAGTAGTTCCTGCAATGTCACTGACAATGGCTTTTTCTTCATTCAGTAAGGCATTGAGTAAGGTAGACTTCCCTACGTTAGGCTCTCCCACAATGGCCACAGGTATACCATTTTTAAGCACATTCCCAAGAGCAAATGAATCGATAAGTCTCTTAATGACTTGCGTAATTTTACTGATCAATTCCTGGAAGGCAGTTCTGTCGGCAAACTCCACATCCTCTTCTGAAAAATCCAATTCCAGTTCTATTAACGAGGCAAAATCTAATAACTCAGCCCTTAGGTTTGCGATCTCATTTGAAAACCCACCTCGCATTTGCTGCATGGCAATGCTGTGAGAGCTTTGAGAATCTGAAGCGATGACATCGGCCACAGCCTCAGCCTGACTTAAATCCATTTTACCATTCAAAAAAGCCCTTAAAGTAAATTCACCTGCATCCGCATGTCTGGCTCCTTTACTGAGAAATAATTGGAGAATTTCCTTTTGAATATAAGCAGAACCATGACAGGAAATTTCTACCACATTTTCACCTGTATAGCTATGAGGCGTTTTAAATACAGTCACCAATGCCTCATCAACTATTCTGTCACCATCCATGATATAGCCCAGATGAACCGTATGAGATGCTACAGTCTTTAATGTTTTGTTTTTTCCTTTTGGATTGAAAAAATCATTCACCAGATCAATAGCTGCTGAACCGGATAACCTGATCACAGCAATGGCACCTACGCCAAAAGGAGTGGCCAGGGCTATGATCGTATCATTTGATATACTTGAGCTTACTTGCATTGATAGAATCTTTAGTTCAGATATTGGCAAAGGTACATACATTTCATTTTAATTGCCTGTAACAATTTAAGGAGTTCGACGTCAAATTAAAAAACATTTACATGAGAGAAGACAGACAAACCTTGATGTTGGCGCATTTGAGTCAATTGTTAGACCTTGTAACCGGATTCGGTGGGTTTATAGTGCCACTTGTTATTTGGATCAGCAAAAAAGATGAAATCTATGATATGGATGAGCAGGGTAAAGGCATCATTAATTTTCAACTGAGCATGTTTTTATATGCCTTGATCTGTGTTCCTTTAATTCTTTTGATCGGATTGGGTTTACTGGGGTTGATTGCCATCGGTATTCTTTGCCTAGTGTTTCCTGTGATCAATGCAATCAAGGTGAATAATGGAGAAGCGCCTCATTATCCATTATCGATCAGGTTTATCAATTAGTCATTTTTAGCCATGAACCCTGGCTGTCTTGCCGCGGTTTCTCATAAACTCAGCTTCATAAGCCAATAGACCTTCCCATTTTTTATCGACAATTTTTCTGTCTTGATATTGTCGGGCGAATCCAAGAAATACGGTATAATGATTGGCTTCGGAGACCATCAGATCTCTATAGAAATCCGCAAGCTCTTTATCTTTAATATTTTCTGAGAATACCTTGAATCTCTCACAACTCCTGGCCTCGATCATGGCAGCGATCAGAAGTCTTTGAATTAAGGCATCAGTGCGGTCTTTGGTTTTTGTAAAAAACGAATGCAAGTGCTTGGCATAGTCGTTTTTTTCCTCTCTGCCCAAAACCATTCCCCGGGCTACCATGAATTCATGCACCATTTTAAAATGTTCCATTTCTTCTATGGCAATATCGCTCATTGCCCTGACCAGTTCGGTTTCCTCAGAATAATTAATAATAATGGAAACCGCATTTGAAGCAGCTTTTTGTTCGGCAAATGCATGATCAGTAAATACTTGTTCCAAGCCATTTTTAGCAACTTCTACCCATGAAGTGGAGGTTTCAAATTTTAGTCCTAACATGATTTTTTTGATTGTTATCCTTATCAAATTTCTATACCTGACAAATTTAGAATTTATATTCGATATGCATGGTTTTTAGATAGGCTTGTTCTTAACAAAAAAAGATAATTTAGAGAAAATTTCAAGAATTTGAAAAGACGAGAGCGTAGTTTAACTTCGGTGATTGCCATCAGTATCGGTGGTATGCTTGTTCTATAAAGCTTCCCCTACATTTTTACAAGAAGTAGATAACGGTATGTCAGATGCCGATATGGCATTGGTTGAAGCTTCCTCTAATGCCTTATTAAAAAGAGCATCCTCTCCTTCAAATGTGATTGTCAAACGTGCCAAAAACTCTATTGAGACCATATTAGTGACTTCGGCAGAGTATGATCTTCTCATCATTGGAACACCTGAAAAAGGGAACTGGCAAAACATTTTACTGGGTAAGAATAAGGATAGATTTGCTGATAGTTCAGCTTGTTCAGTATTGAGGCTTACTGTAAAAGGATAAAACTGAATTTAAAGATCCAGATTGAATTTTTTTCTTAACAAAGTCAAGGCTTCATTCTTCTCGCGCAGTAATTCATATTTCTCCTGAGGCGTATATGCGAAACGCTTCGTATTGACTTCATTTACCTCAATCTCAAAATCGATCTCATAATTATTGAGCTTTTCCCTGATATAACGCAGCACTTTGGGTCTAACTTTTAAAAGCTCCACTTTCATCATTTCATTGGGATAAGCAACATGGATCATATACCCTTTTAACTTAGGGCTATCCGCCTTAAGAATTGATGCCAGAATTTTTTCACCCTTCTGGTGGAGATCATTCACATAGGTATTCCATACCTCTATAAAAGTAGCTTCCGTAAAAGGATCCTTCGGAAGATTTTTTGTTTGTTTACTTTCTTCCTGTTTCTTTTTGAAAGTTGCTTCATCCTCTTTGTTTCTTTTCAAACTAGACAAGGAAAGTGCGGAGTTACGCCGACCTGTTTTTTGCAGATCCAGAGGTTTGGGTTTTACGATTTGTTTGGGAGCAGCTGGTTTAGGCTGTGAAGGTGTTTCAACAAGTTTAGCGGGTGGTTTTTCAGTTTGTTTTATCGGTGCGGAACTTTGGGCGGCAGGAATATTTTGAAGTCCAGACCTCGGTTCTGAAGGGGTACTGGTGGTTAAGAAATGAAACGAAGGAATTATGAATCGTTTAGATTTTTTTTTTGCCATCAAAAGTGATGGAAGCGATTTTCATTAAAGTTAATTCGACCAGTAATCGCTGGTTCTTACTGCTCTTAAAATTCAGATCGCAGTCATTTGCCAGATCAATGGCCCTCATCAGAAATCGAATATCAGATCTTTTTGCCTGTTCCAAGTACTGTTTTTTAGCGGTATCGCCAACTTCAAGTAATTGAATCGTAGCGGCATCTTTGGCTACCAGAAGGTCCCTGAAATGCGAGGCGAGGCCAATAATAAAATGGTGGCCTTCAAACCCTTTTGTCATGATATTATTCAAGGTAATTAATACCTGCGGAATATTGTTGTCCAATAATAGGTCTGTTACTTGAAAATAAACATCATGGTCCAGCACGTTTAAATTTTCAGAAACGGCCTTTCTTGTTAGTTGATCACCTGAAAAGCTCACTACCCGGTCAAAAATTGACAAGGCATCTCTTAGAGCGCCATCCGCCTTTTGAGCAATTACATGCAAGGCATCATCTTCAGCCTCAACTTTTTCACCTTCGGCGATCTTGTATAGGTAGTTTTTAATGTCCAATACCCCGATACGTTTAAAATCAAAAATCTGACATCTTGATAAAATCGTAGGGATGATCTTGTGTTTTTCGGTCGTGGCCAAAATGAATATGGCATGTGCCGGCGGTTCTTCCAATGTTTTCAAAAAGGCATTGAAAGCTTGCTGAGAGAGCATATGTACCTCATCAATGATGTATACCTTGAACTTTCCTGTTTGAGGTGGAATCCTCACCTGATCGGTCAGGGTTCTGATATCATCAACTGAATTGTTTGAAGCTGCATCCAATTCAAAGATATTAAAAGCAAAATCCTCATCTGCCATGGGATGATCCATGCTTTCCTGGTTGATTCTTTTAGCTAAGATCCTTGCGCAAGTCGTTTTACCAACACCTCTTGGGCCTGTGAAAAGCAAAGCCTGCGCCAAATGGTCATTTTTAATAGCATTCTCCAGCGTGTTCGTAATAGCCTGCTGGCCAACGACATCACTAAATACCTGTGGTCGGTATTTTCGGGCTGATACGATAAAATGCTCCATTTATTTTTATAATTGCAGGAAACAAATGTATGAATAACCAAAGGCATTTACAACTAAAATAATCGTGATACTTAACCCTAATTATTCCTTACAACAGAGAATTATCCTAAAGCCATGACTTTGAGCAAAGCAGATATGTTTAAGCTTCTAATTTAAATTATAGGAGGTTAAGTGAATAACCTAATAACCTTTTATAAAGTAATACTATTTGACTCATCCTTTTTTAGGAATAAATCTTGTCATATAAATGTTTATACTTCTTTAAGATGACTTCTCTTTTGGGTTTAAAAGTAGGTGTAAGCAGCTGATTGTCTACAGACCATATATCTGGTGTCATTTCAAAGGTTTTAATAGTTTCCCATTTCCCAAAATGTTGATTGCCCAGATCGATTTCCTGCATGATTCGTTCATGAACCTCTTTATTAACTGCTATTTCTTCCTGAGTATGACCGCAATTCACTTTATGCAGCCTTATCCATTCTTTTACAAAATCAAAATTAGGCTGAACAATAGCAGCCGGCATTTTTTGACCTTCACCAATCACCAAAATTTGTTCTATAAAGAGTGATTGTTTCATTTCATTTTCCAACAGGATTGGAGATATATATTTACCTCCTGAAGTTTTAAAAATTTCTTTTTTCCGGCCTGTAATTTTAAGAAAGCCTTCATTGTCAATTTCACCTTTGTCTCCGGTATGAAAATAATCACCCGTCATCACTTCCGCTGTTTTTTTAGGGTCCTTGTAATAACCCATCATAACATTTGGTCCTTTGCACAGTATTTCTCCATCTTCTGCAATTTTGACCTCTACATTGGCAATGGTTTTCCCAACTGTTCCAACTTTGAAATTACCCCCTTCAAAGATGTTTACTGAGATTACGGGGGACGTTTCTGTAAGCCCATAACCTTCCAGTATTTGCATTCCTGCGGCTGAAAAAATTCTAGTAAGCCTAGGTTGTAATGCAGCAGAACCCGTTACCATATTTTTTAAATTTCCACCAAGAGCTTCTCTCCATTTAACGAAGATCAATTTGTTGGCCAAAGCCAATTTTTTTTCATACAACCAGCCATTTCTTCCATAAGGCTCGAATTCCAAACCAACTTTTACAGCCCAAAAGAAAAGTAATTTTTTAACACCTGTAAGCGCTTTTCCTTTGGAGATAATACTGTCATAAATCTTTTCAAGTAATCTTGGCACAACCGTCATGAATTCTGGCTGTACATCTTTAATATTTTCTGATATTTTTTCAATTGATTCAGCAAAATGGATCGTAATACCTGAATAGATATATAGATAATGGAGCATTCGCTCGAATATGTGGCACACAGGTAAAAAGCTTAATACATTGTTTATGTCCTTTAAAAAAGCCAGCTCTTTTACCGTATCCAATACGTTCGAAACAATATTATTATGCGATAACATCACCCCTTTTGGCACTCCGGTGGTCCCGGAGGTATAAATAATGGTTGCCAGATCTTCAGGCTTTACCTCGTTTTTTATGGCATCTACTTTTTCTTGTAAGGACTCATCAGCCCCAAGTGTAAAAACTTCTTCCCAAAAGGCACAGTCCTTTATTTTTTCAAAAGAATAGATACGCTTTAGACTTTTAACTTCTTTTTGCACCTCATTTGCTTTCTCAAAAAGAGTCTCATCAGATAGGAAACAATATTTAACTTCAGCATGATTAAATATGTATTTGTAGTCTGCTGCACTGATGGTTGGGTAAATAGGAACATTGACAGCACCAATTTGAAGCAATGCAAGGTCCATAATATTCCATTCAGTTCTGTTTGATGTAGAGATCAATGCAATTTTATCACCGGGTTTCACCCCAAGTGATAACAGGCCTCTGCTGACAATGTTTGCTTTTGATATGAATTCTTGGGATGATGTAGCCACCCATTGCCCGCTGGTTTTTGATACCAAGGATCTTGGAAGATTATATTTATCAAGTTGATAATATGCGAAGTCAAAAATTCTGGTTATTTCTATAGACATGGTCGAAAATTATTAATAATGCAAAGTAGGGAATTTAATTTAAAATTTACAGTCAATCTAAAAAGCTAAAATTTCTTCGCTCATAGCTATACTAAACGACATGCAATTGTATATCTTTGCAGCTGAAAAAATTAAGTAGAAAAATGAGCCTTAAGCTCGTATAAACGAGGTAATAATCTTAATTTTGAGGACTTAAAATTATAAGGATGAAGATATCATATAATTGGTTAAAAGAATTTTTAAACATTGATCTTGACGCAGAAAAAGTTGGTGAGATCTTAACTGATTTAGGATTAGAAGTAGAAGGAATAGAAACTTTTCAATCTGTAAAAGGAAATCTTGAAGGTGTCATTGTTGGAGAAGTATTGAGTTGTGAGCAACATCCTAATGCGGACCGATTAAAGATAACACAAGTTGATTTGGGTGATGACTCGCCGTTACAGATCGTTTGTGGGGCGCCGAATGTGGCAAAAGGACAGAAAGTTCCTGTGGCGACAATTGGTACAACGCTTTATACTGAGGCTGGCGATAATTTTAAGATTAAGAAAGGGAAAATCAGGGGTGAATTTAGCCATGGTATGATCTGTGCAGAGGATGAACTCGGTCTAGGAAAGGGGCATGATGGGATTATGGTCTTGTCTAATGATGTAAAAAATGGTACATCGGCTGCTGACCTTTTTGATCTCTATAATGATCAGGTATTTGAAATTGGTTTAACACCTAACAGGGCAGACGCGATGAGCCATCTTGGAGTGGCCAGAGATCTTTATGCTGGTTTGCTTCAGATTGAAGAGATGCAAACGAAAATGAATACGCCTTCAGTAAGTGATTTTCATGTTGATGAGCGTACTTTTAATATAAAAGTTGAAGTGGCGGATCAAAATCAGGTACCGAGATATGCCGGAATCACTATTACAGATCTTAAAATAGAAGCATCTCCTGACTGGTTACAACATAAATTAAGGGCCATAGGTCTGGGGCCTATCAATAATGTGGTTGATATTACCAATTATATTCTGCATGGTCTTGGTCAGCCGCTGCACGCATTTGATGCCGATAAGATCAAAGGAGACAAGGTGATCGTTAAGAACCTGCCCGCTGGAACTAAATTTATAGGACTTGACGAAGTTGAAAGAGTTTTGCACGAAGATGATATCATGATTTGTGACGGTGAAAGTAATCCCATGTGCATTGGAGGTGTATTTGGAGGTTTAAAATCAGGTGTGACAGAAGAGACCAAAACTATTTTTTTAGAAGCGGCTTATTTTAACCCGGTTTCCATCAGAAAAACCGCTAAAAGGCATTCCTTGAATACAGATGCTTCTTTTAGATTTGAAAGAGGCATTAACCCTAATGCGGTGGTGTACGCCTTGAAACGCGCTGCCATTTGGATTGCACAAATAGCAAATGGTAAGATTGTTTCTGACGTGACTGACTTGTATCCTATTAAAATAGAAGATTTCCAAGTGAATTTTTCCTATGAGAAGGCATTTAAACTGATTGGGGAGGAAATACCAACGGATACCATAAAAGATATTTTGGCTTCCCTGGATATTAAGATAAATCATCAAACTGAATCAGGCCTGGGTCTTACGATTCCGGCATATCGAGTTGATGTGACACGCGAAGCGGATATTGTCGAAGAAATTTTGAGGGTCTATGGTTATAACAATGTGGAGATCCCGGAGAAGATCAAGACTTCCGTTTCCAGTTCTAAAAAATGGAGCCCGGAAAAAATTGAGCAGGTAGCAGCAGGTTTTCTGATCTCTAATGGAATTTATGAGTCGATGAGTAACTCCTTGAGTAAACCGGAATACACCGATGCTTCTGACGCTCTGGATAAGGAAAAAAATGTAGAAATCCTCAATGCCTTGAGCGGTGATCTTTCAGTGATGAGGCAATCGATGCTTTTTGGCTTATTGGAAGGACTTGCTTATAATATCAATAGAAAGAATAGTAATCTCAAAATGTTTGAGTTCGGTAATACGTATCATAAAATGCATCAAGGTTATGCTGAAGATAAGCATCTTTCACTGGCTTTTACGGGCAAAAGAAAGAGCGATCACTGGGCTGAGGCCAATAAAACATCAGATATATTTTATTTAAAAGGCGTTGTAAAAACCTTGATGGAAAGACTGGGAATTACAGGATTGAAGTATGCCAGATCCGAGAATGATATTTTCTCGGAAGGGATTAGCCTGGAATTGGGCAAGATAAAAATAGTTGAATTTGGAGTGGTAAAAAATTCTATCCTGAAGAAATTCGGGATCAAACAAGAGGTGCTCTTCGCAGATTTTAATTGGAACAATGTGATTGCCAATGTTGGGAAAAAGAAGGTCAAGATTTCAGAATTACCGAAGCATCCCGAGGTCAAAAGAGATTTGGCCCTGTTGCTTGATGAAAAAGTAGATTTTATTGATCTGTATAATTATGCTTTTCAAAGTGAAAGAAAACTTTTAAAAAATGTTGATCTTTTTGATGTTTATATGGGGGACAAACTTCCGGAAGGTAAAAAGTCTTATGCCTTAAGTTTTATTTTACAAGATGATCAGAAGACCCTTACTGACAAGCAAATTGATAAGATCATGACTAAATTACAAGAAGGATTCAAGAAGCAATTTGAAGCTGAATTGAGATAGATTAAATTAGATGTTTATGTACAAATCACTGGTCAGAAAAATATTATTTCAATTTGATCCTGAAAAAATACATCACTTTAGTTTTTCCATGATCAAAGGAATGATGAAAGTGCCTTTTATCCCCGGGATCACAAAGAGTATTTTTAAAGTTGAAGACCCTGTATTAGAGAGAAAGTTATTTGGTTTAACTTTTAAGAACCCGGTAGGTCTTGCCGCTGGATTTGATAAGAATGCCTTACTTTTTGATGAATTTTCTAATTATGGATTTGGCTTTATTGAGGTTGGTACCGTAACTCCAAGGCCACAACCGGGAAATCCTAAAAAGAGAATCTTTAGGTTAAAGGCTGATGAGGCCCTGATCAATAGGATGGGTTTTAACAATGACGGAGTGGATGTTGTAGTGGAAAGATTGCGCAAGAGAAAGACAGATGTCATAATAGGAGGAAACATTGGCAAGAACAAGGTGACTCCCAATGAAAATGCGATTGACGATTATTTGATCTGTTTTGAAAAGCTTTTTGAGGTTGTTGACTATTTTGTTGTAAATGTAAGTTCGCCGAATACCCCAAACCTAAGGGCGTTGCAGGATAAAGAACCGCTTACAGAATTATTGCAAACACTTCAAAACGAAAATCTTAAAAAGGAAAAGCCCAAACCAATTTTGTTAAAGATTGCTCCAGACTTAACCGATAGTCAGCTAATGGATATCATTGACATTGTCAACACGACCAAGATTGCGGGTGTTATAGCTACTAATACTACGATCAGCAGAGAAGGTCTTCAATCAGAATACAAAAATGAAACAGGTGGGTTAAGTGGCAAACCAGTTAAAGACAGATCTACGGAAGTGATTCGGTTTTTAGCTGAAAAATCAGGAAAGTCTTTCCCAATTATCGGAGTAGGAGGAATACACTCAGCCGAAGATGCAAAGGAAAAGCTTGAAGCCGGCGCTGACCTGATTCAATTGTATACGGGTTTTATCTACGAAGGACCGGGTTTGGTTCGTAAGATCAATAAAAGTTTGATTTGATCCCTTACATTGTTTTAAAAGTGTAGCGATTTATTTAGGTTCTGGCCTATAATTGAGAGTTCGCCAAAGTTGAATTTTTCAAATAATTATCCTCTGGATAATAGATGAAAAGTAAAGATCCGTTCTTGATCTTGTGTACGATTTGATCGTAATTTTTCTGTGGAAGTGAAGGGCAACCTAGACTGCGACCCAGTCTTCCGTTTTTTTGAATGAATACCGAACTTACATAATCAGCAGCATGGATCACAATAGCTCTCTTCCTGGCATTATTATTTGAGTACTCAAGACCATCAAGTCTCAGCGATAAACCGTGCTTTCCCTGATAGGTTTCTGCTGTGCGGTAAAATCCAATGCTACTTTTAAAAGAGCCTATTTTATTTGAAAAGTATTTGGCAAATTCTCCACCAGAATTTCTGCCATGGGCCACAATACTCTTGTGTATGATCTTTTTATTTTCAACATCGATTAAAAAGAACCGGTTCCTATTGGCCGAGATGCTCATATCTATAACCGTCAGGTAACTGTTGTCTTCAATTTTGCCTTCCTTCTGTAATTTTAAATAACCTTTAAGTGCTTTTTCAAAAGGTGCATACTCAAGATCAGAATCAGCGAGGGTTTCATAAAGATTTTCTGCAAAAGCCGCAAAATTATCCACCTCAATTGACAAGGAAGATGTCTCCGATGCTGCATAAGAAGCAGGAATGGCCACACCCATAAAGATTAAACAAACAAGTAAGCTTATTTTTTTGATCATATATTAAACAATAACGGGCGGCAGCTGGTTAAATTGTTTTCAGGACAGTTCCTTAAAACACGAATCGAACACAAATGTACTATATTCTTCAAAAAAACAACAAAGTTTAAGAATAATTTAACTGAATATCAGCACACTATGTTACTCTTGTTACGAATAAAGGCTCTTGAATTTGACAGGATCAGTTTCCTGCATAACCCGATAAACACCTTCGAAAATATCATTAACAGATGGTTTTGAAAAATAATCCCCATCTGTACCATAGGCAGGGCGGTGTGCCTTTGCCGTAATCGTGGTAGGCATACTGTCAAGGTAATTGTAGGCTCCTTGTTTATTGACGATTTCATCTAATAGATAGGCTGAAGCCCCTCCCGGAATATCTTCATCAATAATCACCAATCTATTTGTTTTTTGTACGCTGTCCAAAACCTCATGTTCCAGATCAAAGGGCAGTAATGACTGCGCATCTATGATCTCCGCATCAATACCAACCTGAGACAAATCTTTTGAAGCTTCTTCCACAAGTTTTAAAGTTGATCCATAGGACACCAACGTAATATCACTTCCTTCTTTAACGGTTTCTACCACGCCAATGGGTGTTGTAAATTCTCCCAAGTTAGTTGGCATCATTTCTTTAAGGCGATAACCATTTAGGTTTTCTATGACTATAGCAGGTTCATCTGACTTCATCAAAGTATTGTAAAAGCCTGCTGCCTTGGTCATGTTTCTTGGTACCAGTATATAAATTCCGCGAAACAGATTGATTAAACTCCCCATTTGAGATCCTGAATGCCAAATACCTTCCAATCGATGACCTCTGGTTCTGATGATCAGAGGTGCCACCTGTTTTCCAAAAGTTCTGTAGCGAAGTGTAGCCAGATCATCAGTAAGCACCTGGGTAGCATAAAAAATATAGTCGAGATATTGTATTTCGGCAATGGGTCTGAGTCCTCTCATCGCCATTCCTAGCCCTTGTCCAATAATCGTTACTTCCCTGATACCGGTGTCATAAACTCTCTCATCTCCATGTTTTTCCTGTAATCCTTCCAGTCCTTGATTTACATCGCCAATTTTACCTGAGTCTTCACCAAATATCAGTATTTTTTTGTTTTTTTCAAGTAAAACGTCAAAATTATCTCGTAGTATAAGCCTGGCATCTACGTCTTCTGCTTCGTCGTCAAAGGTAGCTTCAATCTCCTCAATATTAGAGGCTCGATTGTCTAGTTCACTATAAAGATGTGCACTGTATTTAGGCTGTTGCAGCTCCATATATTCTTTCAGCCAATTCTGAAGCAATTCCTTTTCTTTGAATTCTTCGTTTCTAAGATATATTAGACTCTTTCTTCCTACAGTTAGTATATTCTTTCTAATGGGCTCATCGATAGATTCTAGCTCCCTTTTCAATTTTTCAATAAAAATTTTGTTTTCGCTTTTATTTGCCGCTTTTTCAAGTAGATTCAACAGTTCTTTTCGCTCCTGAAGCATGGGCTTTAAATAATCGTTCCAAGACTTGTTTTTGGCATTTCTCACTTCAGCCTTGACCTCTTTTTCTAAGGCAATCAGCTCAGCTTCACCTTCAACAAATTTGAGCATTTGGCCATCGAGTTCTTCCAATTCAAAGTTCAGAATCCATTCTCTCATTTTAGCAATACAATCATGTTCCTTTTCCCAGGCAAGTCTTTCAGCATCCTTATAGCGTTCATGAGATCCTGAAGTTGAATGTCCTTGAGGCTGCGTCAATTCCTTCACATGGATAATAACAGGTACGTGTTCTTCTCTGGCGATGGCAGATGCCTTGGTATAAACATCAACAAGTTGCGTATAGTTCCATCCATTGACTACAAATATTTCATATCCCGATCCTTTGCCGTCTCTTTGAAAACCTTTAAGTACTTCAGAAATACTTTCCTTGGTGGTTTGGTATTTTGAATGTACAGAGATTCCATATTCATCATCCCATATGCTTATAACCATTGGTACTTTTAAAACTCCGGCAGCATTAATGGTTTCAAAAAAAGGTCCTTCAGATGTACTGGCATTTCCTATGGTACCCCAAGCAACTTCATTGCCATTCTCAGAAAGTATCCCTTCCTGATCAAGCCCTTCCACTTTTCTGAATTTTTTAGAAGCCTCGGCCAAGCCAAGTAATCGAGGCATCTGACCAGCTGTAGGGGATATGTCTGAACTTACATTATACTTATCTTTCAGTACTTTCCAACTCCCATCTTCATTGATAGAATGAGTAGCAAAATGCCCATTCATTTGCCTTCCGGCGGAAAAGGAATCAGCTTTAATATCCGCATGAGCGTAAAGACTTGCAAAAAAATGTTCTGGATCATATTCTCCAATGGCCATCATAAAGGTCTGGTCTCTGTAATATCCTGATCTCCAGTCTCCTTTTTTAAAGGCCTTAGCCATTGCTAATTGAGGAATTTCTTTACCCCCTCCAAAAATGCCAAACTTCGCTTTTCCAGTTAAAACTTCGCGCCTTCCAAGTAAACTGCATTCTCTGCTAAGAACAGCAATTCTATAATCTTTAATGACCTCGTTTTTAAAGTCAAGGAAGGATAATTTTTTCGAAGATTCGACTGGTTTTTGGATCATAGAGGAATGGGTTTTGCAGTTGTGCAAATGTACAAAAAATATGAGTATTTTTCAAGGAGCTTAAGTGCTTGAAAACGAGTGGTAAGTGGTATTGAGTGTTCTAAATATGTATAGAGATTAATAAAACCCTCTTTTTACATAATTGTATACACGCTCAATATCTATAGTAAGAACAAATCGAATTCTTGAAGCATAATCAGAGAATTCAGGCTCAAAACCGTTGCTCGATTGAAGGGGAAAATAGACTTCCAGGAAATTGTGAATGAAATTCAGTCTCACACCTGTATCATATTTGAATCTGGCATCCTCATTTCTGTTCTTAAGAAATCCTGCATCGGCGTATAATTCAATAAACCTCCAGACACCTATACTGGCATTAGAGGATAAAATCCATTCATTGGCATAAGGGTCTTCAAAAATACTTTTAAAACCTCCTTCAGTAATGATCACCTGCTGGCCAAAAAAACCTGAATCTTCAGAACGACCGAGATAATTGAGGTCAAATAGGTAATCACTTGGCCTGTCACTGGAATAACTAAAGAAATCACTTTCTGTATTGTTGAAAAGAAAGGTACCAAAGAACATTCTAAGATCCAGATACCGGTTGATATTTGTGAGTTTACGAAATCTTACGTCAATAGAAGCCTTGCTAAAATTTTCATTGTACTGAAAATCACCAAAATACCTCAAATCATTGATGATGTCTGGCTTAGAATATCCGTAACGTACGTTAAAGATGTTGTATTTATAGGATTCAGGGATTTCTGGTTGAATGGGCAGTTCTTTATCTACCATTACATAACGGGTTAGTAAACTTTTCCTTCCCACATCACGAAGTGTTTTCCTTTTAAAATCGATCAGAAAAAATGGGGTAACTTTATTAAAGGCCAGGTCATTGTCATAAAAGGACCTGCTAGCTGAAATACCAGCTCTATATCTGTAAACACCTGTTTCCTGGGGCAGATGTTCATAGGCAAAGGCAAATTTCCCGGTAACTGAATTGCTTTTAAAACCATAAACGGGCGTTGCCGAGAATAACCATTTCTTTTTGAACAAGGCCTGGTTATAAACATTTACTCCGAGTAAAATACCGTCATAGAAATTATAATCTATGATGGGTTTGTAAAAAACCTGGTTATAATAAGGGTCTTCAATGTCTCGGAAAAAAGTAAATTTTAATGGCCTGTTCAATAATTTTTTATCAAGCTTTTTCCAGTTGTCTCTCAGGTTGGCTTCCGGATATAAATATTCATAATTCAAACTCAGGCGATCAATACCCTTTGTGGAGACTTTGAATGTTTGTTCTTCTTCAATAGGATCTAACCATTGTTTAAATTTGATGTCTTTTTTATTCACTCCATAAAGTGTTATGGGAGCTGGAAAGTTACTTTTATTCTTAATAGTGACTTCTACTGAATCAGACACTTCCTTGGCGCTTTTTATTGTATAATTGATTTTGTTGTTCGTTTTGAGATAGTTCCCAAAAAACCAGCTGAGGTCCTTGTCAGTTTTTGATTTAAGAATCTCATTAAAGGATGCTGTTTTAGAAAGTTGTAAATTATTGTCTTGATAATATTCCTTAAGGCTCTTCTTTACAATATCGTTATTCAGGTATTCATTGAGATATCTCAAGCCCAGCCCTGATTTATAACGATTTACTAATTTTAAATTGAAATTTGATAGCGAATCCGAACGGGTAGACAGCGCCTGATCCAATTGTTTTCGGGTGGAGAATTGATAAACAAATGGGTATTTACCATTAAAATCCAGCTTGGCAACATTGTAGGTTCGAATTCCCCATTTTTTAGAAATATTACCAATCGCTTTTACTTCTGGATAAAAATGATTTACATATTCGATCATCAAATAAATCTGCATACCATCAGCCAGCCAGGTATCTTCTCTTGTATTTGTAAGTATGGTGTTTTCTATATAACGATCGGTGATGGCTTTGAACATTTTGATATCCCATTCGAAGATGTCTGAAAATGGGTTTAAGAATTTTGGCAATTGATTAAATCCATAAACCGGCTTTTTTTGATAAGTGGTCATATTGATCAGCATCTTATCATGGGGGTATTTACCTAAATTTTCTTCTATAAAATCAAGCTGTCTTTGCAATACATCAGTCTTGATATTTTCCGAAAGGTTTTTGCTTTTAATATTGGTGATGATCGCTGTCTTTTCTGTATTGTAAAGAGAAAAGTTATTGTTGAATTGGATATTGAGTTCAATATCCAATCTATTTTTACCGGATAACTCATATAATACTTCGTTTTCTGTGATTGATGTTGTTTGTTCAAGCTCAGTAGAGAGGGTATAACCATAAGGTACAGTGAAATCAATCTTAAAATCTGTAGGCTGCATATAGTAATCATCCATGTTCAAATTGCTGAACAGATGCCATTTTTTTTCAAAAACTGCAGGAGTCATATGCCAGTATCTTAGGTTGTAACCGAGTTCACTACGGCCATAACGGGTAAATCTATCCTTGGGAACCTTTACCTCGTATATGACATGAATTTTAACAGCTTCCTTGGGTGCTAATGATGAAGGAAGTATGATTCTTACCACATCGGAGGCGTCCTTTAGCTCATGAAAATTGACATTTGAATCATTACATGTCAAAAGTCTGATCTTTGAATATCCTCGGTCTTTTATGTTGGCGAAATAAAGACTCTTATCATAATCTTCTATGAGCCTTTTGCTCAAAGGGGTGGTCTTGTCCTTATAACCATTCGCCCAGTTGAGCAGGTATATAGTATCCATCTGTTGGTCAGATGGATTGTAATAGGTAATTTCCTGATCAATAAGCATCTTATGATCCGGAAGAAGACTAGCCTTTATGGATATTTGATTGTTTTGCGCATATAAAAACGTTGACACAAATAATAACAATACCAATATGATCTTTTTCTTCTGCAAATTTTTAAAATTACTGGAAATCAAGAATGTATATTAAAAATTCGGGCTTAACTGATGTTTCTTATAGAAATTGTTAATGACATCTACCACTTCATCAGGCGTATCAACAATCTTAAATAAATCCAGATCACCTTCACTAATGTTACCATTTTTCTGAAGCATCATATCCTTAATCCAATCCATTAAACCAGCCCAAAAGGATGTGCCGACAAGTATAATTGGGAATTTACCTATTTTTTTTGTTTGTATTAGAGTGATTGCCTCAAAAAGCTCATCAAGGGTTCCAAAGCCACCAGGCATGGCCACGAATCCTTGTGCATATTTGACAAACATAACTTTTCTCACGAAAAAGTAATCGAATTCAAGACTTTTACCTTGATCAATATAAGGGTTGTCATTTTGCTCAAAGGGCAATTCTATATTTAATCCAACTGAAACTCCACCACCCCTTTTCGCACCTTTATTTCCTGCTTCCATGATGCCAGGGCCGCCACCAGTGATCACTCCATATCCATTCTGGGTTAGTTTAAAAGCTATATTTTCTGCTAATTCATAATAGGTTTCACCCGGTTTGGTCCTTGCAGATCCAAACACGCTAACACATGGTCCTATTCGGCTCAATTTTTCATAGCCATCTACAAATTCGCTCATGACCTTAAAAATGGCCCATGAATCATTGGTTTTTATTTCATTCCAGGTTTTTTGCTTTAACTTTTCCCTGATTCTCTTGTCTTCATTAGGTGTCATAGTTTATTTTTTTCCGTTTCCGAATTGCAAACTTATAAATTTAGTTCTTTTTTTAAGAATCCTGCCGTATAACTTTGTTTGTTAAGGCTTATTTCTTCGGGGGTTCCGATGCATAGAATTTTGCCTCCTTTCATTCCGCCTTCTTTTCCGATATCGATAATATGATCACATAATTTGATCACATCAAGATTGTGTTCAATCACCAATACGGTATTGCCTTTATCGGCGAGCTTATTTAACACTTTCATCAGAATACTGATATCCTCAAAATGTAGGCCTGTCGTTGGCTCGTCTAGGATATAAAAAGTATTTCCGGTATCGCGTTTTGATAATTCTGCCGCTAACTTGATTCGTTGCGCTTCTCCTCCTGAGAGCGTAGTCGATTGCTGACCAAGGGTAATGTAACCCAATCCTACGTCTTCAATTGTTTTCAGTTTCAAAAAAATCTTTGGAATGAGTTCAAAGAATTTAACGGCTTCCTCAATGGTCATATTTAACACATCAGAAATAGATTTTCCTTTATAGCGCACCTCAAGGGTTTCCCTTGTAAACCTTTTTCCTTGGCAAGTTTCACATTCTACTTCTACATCAGGTAAAAAATTCATTTCGATCACTCTAACGCCTCCTCCTCTGCATGTTTCACAGCGACCGTCTTTAACATTAAATGAAAATCTACCCGGTTTATAGCCTCTGATCTGAGCTTCGGGTGTTTTAGCGAAAAGACTTCTGATTTCAGCAAAAACTCCAGTGTAAGTCGCGGGATTTGATCTTGGAGTTCTTCCTATGGCTGTTTGGTTGACGTCAATCACCTTATCTATATGCTCCAGTCCCTCAATAGATGAATATGGCAGGGGTTCTTTGACTGCTTTGTAAATGTGCCTGTTTAATATAGGGTACAATGTTTCATTGATGAGAGATGATTTTCCACTCCCTGAAACTCCAGTCACCCCGATTAGTTTTCCCAAAGGAATCCTAAGGGTCACATTCTTTAAATTATTGCCTTTGGCTCCTTTAAGAATGATCTCCTTTCCGTTACCTTCTCTTCTTTTCTCTGGTATGTCAAAGTTTCTGGTCCCGTTGAGATAATCTGCTGTCAGTGTTTTACTTTTAAGTAATTCTTTGGGAGTGCCAATACTTATAATCTCACCTCCATGCTTACCTGCTTCCGGGCCAATATCGATCACATAATCGGAAGCAATCATCATGTCTTTATCATGTTCCACAACAATTACAGAATTACCAAGATCACGCAATTTTTGCAGAGATTCTATAAGTTTGATGTTGTCTCGCTGATGCAGTCCAATACTAGGTTCATCAAGTATGTATAAAACACCTACAAGTTGTGAACCAATTTGTGTGGCAAGGCGAATTCTTTGAGCTTCTCCACCCGAAAGAGTTTTTGAGCCTCTGCTTAGTGCGAGATAATTGAGCCCTACATCGAGTAAAAACTGAATTCTTGTTCTCAATTCCTTGATGATTTCTGAACCTATGAGAAGTTGTTTTTCAGTTAATTTTGGTTCCAGTTTATCAAACCAGGAAGCAAGGTGGTCAATGTCCATACCGGATAGATCAGCGATTGAAGCATCATTGATTTTAAAATATAGCGCTTCTTTTTTTAGTCGATCACCCTTGCATACCGGGCAATTTACTTCGTCCATAAACCCTTTAGCCCACCTCTTAATAGAGCCTGACTGACTCTCGTTGTATTGATTTAAAATAAAATTACTGATACCTTCAAAATCAATTTCATATTTTCTTGACACACCAAGCTCTTTGGAGTTTATCTCCAGTTTATCCTTACCACCATAAAGTATCAAATTCATTGCCTCTTCAGGAATGTCAATTATTGGATCTGATAAGCTAAAACTAAATTTGTCTGCTATATGTCCCAGTTGTTTGAATATCCATGATTTTTTTTCCTCACCCAAAGGGGCAAGACCACCATTTTTAATAGACAACTGCTTATTCGGAATCATCTTATCTAAATTGATCTCATGTACTTTTCCAAGACCATTGCAATTGTCACATGCACCTTTTGGTGAATTAAAAGAAAATGAGTTCGGTTCAGGTTTAGGGTAGGAGACACCCGTGGATGGGCACATCAGGTTTCGGCTGAAATATCTGGGTTGCGATACATTATTGTCTTCAGTTTGACTCACCACCATTAAAGTTTCATCTCCATGATACATTGCGGTCTTGATACTTTCCATTAGACGCTTGTCAGATGCTTCATTGATGACAAGTCTGTCAATAACGATCTCAACATCATGCGTTTTGTAGCGATCGAGTTTCATACCTCTTTCGATCTCCTTTATTTCACCGTCTACGCGAACCCTTATAAATCCTTGTTTGGAAATTTGTTGAAACAATTCCCTGTAATGACCTTTTCTTGATTTGATCACAGGTGCCAGAATCATAGCTTTTCCGTCTTTGAAATCATTCATAATGAGTTCATGGATCTCTTCATCACTATAGCTCACCATCTTTTCATCAGTATTATAAGAATAAGCAATACCAACTCTGGCGTAAAGCAAGCGCAAGAAGTCATAAATTTCTGTGATCGTTCCTACTGTTGACCTTGGACTTTTACTGGTCGTCTTTTGCTCAATGGCAATCACCGGAGAAAGCCCTTCTATTTTATCGACATCGGGTCGCTCAAGCCCTCCCAGAAATTGTCTTGCATAAGCCGAAAATGTTTCTATATACCTTCTTTGTCCTTCAGCATAAATCGTGTCAAATGCCAGCGAAGACTTCCCACTGCCACTTAGACCCGTGATTACAACCAGTTTTTCTCTGGGAATACTGACGTCAATGTTCTTTAAATTGTGAACCCTGGCACCAAGTACTTCAATACAATCCTGTTTTATGCTCATATAAAGATGAAAAAGTGCAAATTTACTTAATTGAAATCAGTTTTAAATTATAGATGTATTCTAAATTTTATTTTTATAAATTGCAGTAAAAAATTAAGCTTGAACTTTATACATTCCATACGTCATTTTTTTGAGATCAGGGGCTATGACGTTTCCGCTAGGTTTGCCGATAAACTGGGCATGCGTGCGAGTAATGTGCGCCTTTTTTTTATATATATATCCTTTGTAACTGTAGGGCTTTCCTTTGGAATCTATCTTACTTTGGCATTTCTTCTAAAGCTGAAGGATATGATCTATACCAAAAGAACGTCTGTTTTTGATTTATAACCTTTAAAAGATATTGAATTGGCATTTAAAAGTGGTTTTATCAAATCAAGATTCTACATTGCGTTAAGCATGTTGTTCTTAATAATTTTGATTGGAACATTTGGTTTTGTTTATATCGCAGATTATGGATGGATAAATGCGTTGTACATGACCGTTATTACCATTTCAACGGTTGGGTTTAAGGAGGTTGAACCATTGGATGCAGATGCAAAGATTTTTACGATATTACTGATCATTACGAGTATTACTATTTTTGGTTATATCATTTCGGTAATTACAGATTATATAGCAAATAACAAATTCATTGAGGAACTAAAATTTAAACAGGTGCAGAAAAAAATACAACGTTTAGAGAATCATACGATCGTTTGTGGATTCGGCCGAAACGGGAAGCAGGCTATGGCCAGGCTTAAGAGTTATAAAAAGGGTTGTGTGATCTTAGAAAGTGACCCTGAATTGATCGAAGAAATTGAAGCAGATGGTGAAATGCTGTATATCAGAGGAGACGCCACAAGTGATGAGGTATTGCTGGCAGCAGGAATCGAAAGGGCTTCCAGCTTGATCACAACGCTTCCATCAGATGCTGATAATTTGTATGTAGTGCTTTCAGCCAGACAGTTGAATGATAGATGCACCATCGTGAGCAGGGCCTCAATTGACACTTCTAATAAAAAGTTAAAAGTGGCAGGTGCAGATAATGTGATCATGCCAGACAAGATCGGAGGAGCTCATATGGCTTCATTGGTTGTGACACCTGATATCATTGAGTTTATAGATCGGTTGTCAATTGAGGGAGAAAGTTCCTCAAATATAGAAGAGTTAGTTATAGAAAATTTACCTATCGAATATACAAATAAATCAATTCTTGATCTTGACTTAAGAAAAAGGACGGGTTGCACAGTGATAGGGTTTAAAACGCCTGATAAGGAATATATCGTTAACCCCGATGCTTCTACCAAACTGGTGCCCAAATCTAAGTTGATTGTCATAGGGAGACCTGAGGAGATTCAAAAACTCAATAAACTATTTTAAATAATTCTTTATTTTGAAAAAAGTAGTGATTACCGGAAGCAACGGTTTACTTGGCCAAAAGCTGGTGAAACTGTTTTTGGGTAAACCCGATTATGAGATTCATGCCT
The DNA here is from genome assembly GCA_905479625.1 of uncultured Flavobacteriaceae bacterium. Lineage (GTDB taxonomy): Bacteria > Bacteroidota > Bacteroidia > Flavobacteriales > Flavobacteriaceae > Lutimonas. Next base: position 22,590 of record CAJQNF010000060.1, read on the forward strand.
TATCTAGAGGGCTTAATCGTCTTGACGATCAAAAGGGATACAAGTATTATGATATTGATTTACTTGACAATGATAAATTGATCACGCTCCTGACTCAAGTTCTTCCTGATGTGATTATACACACTGCAGCCATGACCAATGTGGACGCATGTGAATTGCAGCAGGAGGAATGTGACCGTATGAATATTGAAGTAGTAGCCAATATTTTAGCCTATTGCGACAAGAAGGATACCTATCTGTTGCATCTTTCTACTGATTTTATTTTTGACGGAGAAAAGGGTACTATATATAAGGAAGAGGATCTGGCGAATCCTGTTAATTATTACGGGCTTTCCAAATGGAAGTCTGAATTGATGATACAGGAGTCAAATGTTCCTCATGCTATCCTTCGAACCATATTAGTTTATGGGCTGGTGGATGGAAATGACAGAAGCAATATCGTATTGTGGGTCAAGAATTCACTTGAGGCTAACAAAGAAATCCGTGTGGTAACGGATCAGTTAAGAATGCCTACCTACGCAGAAGATCTGGCTGAAGCCTGCTGGCTTGCCGTTGAATCAAGAGCAAATGGTGTATTCAATGTGTCAAGTAATGAGTTAATGAGCATATATGAGATTGCTCTCGCCGTTGCGGACGCCTTTGCTCTTGATAAGAAATTGATACACCCTGTAGCAACAAGTGCGCTTAGTTTACCTGCAAAAAGACCTTTTAGTACAGGATTTGATCTTAATAAGTCGATTGATGAAATTAATTTACCTTCCCATTCATTTACAGATAGGCTTCAAGTTTTTAAGAATCAGCTGAATAGCCTGGAAGCCTAATAGAGGAGTAGTAAAATGGCCCAATTGTTAATAAGTTTGATCGCTTTTTTATTTTCTATTATTCATATTTGTTTTACATTTGCATTCCCATAATTTGTGGGTTCGTTCATTGCAGAGAAATTGATTGTATAGAAAGCAAATAAAATTAATATTTTATTTGCTGATTAAAGAAAAGGGTTATAAATTTGCAATCCTTTTTTTTGTGACTATTACATGCTAATGGTCATGATTCTCACAGCAAAATTAAAGGCTATAATTATTGAAAATATTTTTAAATATTTATTTGGTGGTTATACAAAAAGGTTTTAGTTTTGCACCCGCTTTCAGGGGTTAGAATTATGAAGAAGGGAAGAGAGCGAGAAAAGGAATAAGACAGTTCATTGAAAATATTGAAGATTGACAG
>CAJQNF010000061.1 GCA_905479625.1 uncultured Flavobacteriaceae bacterium
TCACCCCAACCAACCTTCTCTATCCAAACTTCTATACTGTATGGCCTCAGCGATGTGTTCAGGTAAAATAGGATCGCTTTTGGCAAGGTCTGCAATGGTTCTGGAGACTTTTAAGATCCTGTCATAGGCCCGGGCCGACAAATTGAGGTGCTGCATCGCATGCTTTAATAATTGTTGTGACGCTTCATTAATCTCACAATATTTACGAATTTGTTTTACGCTCATTTGCGCATTATAATGGATGTCATTTCTTGAACTATATCGCTCTGTTTGAAGGTTTCTGGCCGTCATGACTCGTTCCCTGATCTGTTTACTTTTCTCACCTGATCTTTTTCCTGAAAGTTTCTCGAAAGGAACAGGCTGTAATTCGATATGCAAATCTATACGATCCAGCAAAGGACCAGATACCTTGCTTAAATATCTTTGAGCTTCCATAACAGTAGCACCAGACATTTGTTCCTGATCAATAAAAAAACCTCCCGGGCTTGGATTCATACTTGCAACCAACATAAAACTGGATGGATAGGTTATGGTGAACCGCGCTCTTGAGATGGTAACTTCTCTGTCTTCAAGTGGTTGCCGCATCACCTCTAATACCCCTCTTTTGAATTCAGGTAATTCATCCAGGAACAATACACCATTATGCGATAAGGATATCTCACCAGGTTGTGGATAAGCACCTCCACCAACTAAGGCCACATCACTAATCGTATGATGAGGCGACCTAAACGGCCTTTTAGTCATTAAACCTTTGCCTCCATTTAGCTTGCCCACTACAGAATGAATTTTAGTGGTTTCCAAGGCTTCTGCCAATGACATGGGCGGTAAAATGGTAGGCAATCTTTTGGCAAGCATGGTTTTACCTGAGCCCGGAGGTCCGATAAGTATAATGTTATGTCCTCCGGCCGCAGCGATCTCCATACATCGCTTAATGGTTTCCTGACCTTTCACATCAGCAAAATCCAAATCATCTTTATCAGAAAATTCATAAAATTCTTGCTGTAAATCAATTTGTAAAGGCTCTAGATTTGATTCGCCTTTTATAAAATCAACTACCTCTCTAATATTGTTTACATCGTATACTTCAAGTCCATCTACCACAGCTGCCTCCTTTCCATTTTGCTTTGGCAGAATGAAGCCTTTAAAGCCATCTTTTTTTGCCTGAATGGCAATGGGTAGGGCGCCCTTTATGGCATTCAAACTTCCGTCCAATGACAATTCTCCCATAATCAGATAATCCTTGAGTGGTTCAGAGTCAATTTGGCCAGATGCAGCCATGATGCCCAATGCAAGTGGAAGATCGTAAGCCGAGCCTTCTTTTCGCAAATCTGCAGGAGCCATGTTAATGGTAATTTTTTTGCCGGGAAATTTGAAACCTGAATTTTTAAGCGCTCCGGAAATTCTATAACTGCTTTCCTTGATGGCACTGTCGGGTAAGCCAACCAGATGATATCCGATCCCCTTATCAATATTTACCTCTACTGTAATTGTGATGGCATCGACACCAAAAACTGCACTTCCGTAAACCTTTACTAGCATTGATACAACTGTTTACTATAAGTGTTCTAAATACTTAAAGTAAACATGATTGTAAATAATCAGGGCCTGACTTTGAGTCAGACCCTGATTATTCCACTGAACCCTTCAGATAAAAATACTATAAAGTTCCTCGCTTGGCTTGTTCTCTTTCAATACTTTCAAAAAGTGCTTTAAAATTACCCGCACCAAATCCACGAGCCCCCATTCTTTGTATGATTTCAAAGAACAAAGTTGGTCTATCTTCTACAGGTTTTGTAAATATTTGCAATAAATAACCTTCTTCATCTGCATCAATCATGATACCTAAGCTTTTCAAAGTTTCAATATCCTCTCTTAACTCATGACTAAATTCCTCCAGTCTACCGGGAACCGCCCTGTAATATTCTTCAGGAGGCGTACTTAAAAACTCTATTCCGCGAGCTCTCAACTTAGATATTGTGTTAATGATATCATCTGTAGCAACTGCAATATGCTGCACACCTGAACCTTCATAGAAATCAAGATATTCTTCAATTTGTGATTTCTTTTTCCCTTCTGCCGGCTCATTAATTGGAAATTTAATTCTCCCATTACCGTTACTCATCACCTTACTCATTAAGGCGGAATATTCTGTATGGATTTGCTTGTCATCAAACGACAAGAAGTTTTCAAATCCCATAACATCTTCGTACCATTTAACCCATGTATTCATTTGTCCCCAACCGACATTACCAACCATATGATCAATAAATTTTAAACCGCAAGATTCCGGGTTGAAATCAGATTTCCATTCAGTAAAACCTGGTAAAAATGTGCCTTTGTAGTTTTTTCTTTCTACAAACATGTGCACCGTTTCTCCATAGGTATAAATACCGGATCTCACGACTTCACCATGCTCATCTTTTTCGGTCATGGGTTCCAGATAAGATTTTGCGCCGCGGGAAGTAGTCTCTTCCCAGGCTTTTTTCGCATCTTCTACCCAAAGCGCCACAACCTTTACGCCATCACCATGTTTTACGATATGCTTATTGATCTCTGATTTTGAATTCAAAGGCGTGGTCAAGACTAATTTAATTTTATCTTGTTTTAACACATAAGAAACAGACTCTCTGCTTCCTGTTTCAAGCCCTTTGTAGGCAAAAGATTGAAAACCAAACGCCGATTTGTAAAAATGGGCTGCTTGCTTGGCATTTCCTACATAAAACTCAACATAATCTGTCCCTAATAATGGTAAAAAATCTTTTGCTCCTTTAAATATTTTTTCTAATCCGTATTCTACATTTTTTATATCACTCATCACTTTAATTTTAATGATTTAACCAACTTTTATAATAATCATCATCGGCCAATTTCATGGCAGCTTCTGTAACCATCAATGGTTTAAATGTATCAACCATTACTGCAAGTTCTTCCGTTGATTTCTTGCCAATACTCCTTTCCATTGCTCCCGGATGTGGCCCATGAGGAATTCCTGCAGGATGTAAAGTAATCTGACCTTTTTCAATATTGTTTCGGCTCATAAAATCTCCATCCACATAATACAATACTTCATCAGAATCAATATTACTGTGATTGTAAGGTGCCGGAACTGACTGAGGATGATAATCATACAATCTCGGAACAAATGAGCAGATCACAAAACCTGCAGCTTCAAATGTTTGATGAATTGGCGGCGGTAAATGTACCCTTCCTGTTATCGGCTCAAAATCGTGAATCGAGAATTTATATGGAAAGTTATATCCATCCCAGCCCACAACACTAAAAGGATGAGCAGCATAAATATATTCATGTATGGTATCCTGTTTCTTTACCTTGATCAAGAAATCGCCCTCTTCATTAAATGTTTCCAACTCAGATGGCGGATGCATATCTCTTTCACAAAATGGCGCATGCTCAAGCATCTGACCAAACCAATTCCGATATCTTTTTGGGGTGTAAATAGGACTCTTTGACTCCACAATAAATAATCTGTTCTCTTCTGAATCAAAATCAATTTGATAGATCATACCCCTGGGAATCACTAAATAATCTCCATAGGAAAATTCAATATTCCCCAGCATAGTCCTTAATTTTCCGGAACCCTTGTGCACAAACAGGACCTCATCGGCGTCTGTATTCTTATAGAAATAATCTCTGAGAGACTGCTTTGGTGAGGCAAGACTTATCTGACAATCGTTATTTAGTAAAACCGGAACCCGGCTCTTTAAATAATCGTTCTCCGGAGCAACCTGAAATCCTTTCAGACTGATGGACTTCATGTTTTTCTCAACAGCCACTTTTGGGCGCACATCATAAGAGGCTACAATTTTCTTCACCTGAGTTGGTCTTTGGGTATGATACAACAAAGTAGACATTCCATCAAAACCAACTGTTCCAAACAGTTCCTCGTATAAGAAATTTCCATCTTCATCCTTAAAAACGGTATGTCGTTTTGAAGGAATACTGCCTAGGCTATGGTATCTCGGCATATGTTTATTTTTTTTATTAGTATTAGAAAGAAGTAGGTATAAGAAGACAACCCCGATTATTCAGGCTTTCTCTTTATCAGAAATTTTAGAAGTGATAATAATTCCGCAAAAAAGTAGGTCATATTACATTTGTTCTTTCGATGTTAACAAATATAACGAATATTTTTTAAGAATATAGAAATCTTATTCTGTACAGGACCTATTTTACTTCGACAACTTTTTCAATTTGAGGAGCATACTTTTTGATGGTAGCCTCCACTCCATTTGTCAAAGTCATTTGATTCACTTTACAGCCAATACAAGCTCCGTGAAATTTTATATTTACAACATTTTCTTCTAAGGAAACAAAGGAAATATCACCACCGTCAGTAAGTAGATATGGTCGTATTTCATCTAGCGCCTTTTCTATATTATCCAGTAGTTCTTTTTGTCCCATGATAAAAATATTTTTCCCGGGGCCATTTCAAGCCCCGGAATTATTTTATTTAGTACCGCAACCAGACATCGTAGTAATTCTTACAATCTCTGTTGGTGGCAAATCTTCATTGCGTTTCACTAATTGAGACAACATGTTTTTTGTTATATCAATAAATGCCAATTCTAGTGCTGTATCCTCCTGTAAAGCCACAGGATGTCCAACATCTCCTGCTTCTCTGATGCTCTGTACCAATGGTACTTCTCCCAACAAAGTTGTATCAAGATCCTGTGCCAGGTTCTTCGCACCGTCTTTCCCAAAAATATAGTATTTATTGTCAGGTAATTCAGCAGGGCTGAAATAACTCATATTTTCAACGATACCCAATACAGGAACGTTGATGTTTTCCTGCTGGAACATTGCAACACCTCTTTTTGCATCTGCCAAAGCTATGGCTTGAGGGGTACTTACAATAACAGCACCAGTTATAGGCACTGCCTGAACCATTGAAAGGTGAATATCACCTGTTCCCGGAGGAAGATCAACCAAAAGGAAATCCAGCTCCCCCCAATTCCCATCAAAGATCATTTGGTTTAAAGCTTTTGATGCCATAGCACCTCTCCAGATCACGGCTTGGTTTGGATCAGTAAAAAAGCCCAACGATAAAAGTTTAACACCGTAATTTTCTATAGGTTGCATTTTAGATTTACCATCAACTTCAACTGATAAAGGTCTTTCCTTAGCCACATCAAACATAATAGGCATCGAAGGACCATAAACATCCGAATCAAGTATCCCTACACTAAAACCCATTTTAGCTAAAGTAACAGCAAGGTTGGCTGTTACTGTAGACTTACCAACACCACCTTTTCCTGAAGCAACAGCGATAATATTTTTAACACCCGGAATCTGATTACCTTTAATTGGAGCAGGTTTTGCGGGTGTTGCCGGCGCATCAACTTTTACATTCACCTTGACATCAGTTTTTTCATCCACCTTGTCGTGTATCACCTTCATGATCTCAACTTCAATTTTCTTCTTAGCCTGCAATGAAGGGTTTGTTATGGTAACATCTACGAGGATTTCTTTCCCAAAAACAACCACGTTGGTAACCGACTTACTCTCGATTAGATTCATCCCTTCTCCGGGAGCCGAAATGCTTTCAAGTGCTTTATATATATCTTGCTTTTTAAAACTCATGGTTTCTTAATTAAAATGATTCTAAACAACAAAGATACTAACTTCTATGGAAGTAAAAAGAAATATAAATCACATAAGTGATTTAAAAAATAGTATTAAATTAATTTGAAAATTTAGCTAGTTTAAGGGGTAAGCATAATGCTTTCCTCCACCTCCCAATTGGCTTTGGCATCAATAATCGTCTTCACATAATAAACACCTTCAGGCTGAATGTTTTGTAAAAAATTTCCTGTGTCCCACTTTTGATTCCCATTGTCATCATAAATAATACGAATCATAAATCTGGAAGGCTTCAAGTTTATAAATTCATATTCTCTGGGTTCAACAGCAAATTTTTTCGCGACAATTTCACCCTTATCATTGATCAGTTCTATAATGGCTGGATAGCTTTTAACATTACTTATGGTGAGAAAAATCGAACAGTAATCAGATACTTTACCCGTTTTTAGAGACGCCTTAATCGTATCGTTCTGCACGCCTAATATATCCTCTATGGCTCCTGGCTCAATAAATAATTTATAGCTTTGATTTGTTTCTTTATCAAAATGAAAATCGATTCTATCTTTCCTTTCTGATAAAGCAAGCCTTAAAGGAACCTTCATCGAGTCTACGTCAATAAAATGGAATTTGGAAGTATCCACTTTCATCATCGGTACGGTTGATCCAAGTTTTAGCGTATCCCTCAAATGTAACATTCCGTAACTTGACAATTCCAAACGAAGTGAATCTATCTCGTCTTCTTTCATACCAATCTTCACAGTATCAATATATTGATCCTTTCTGACTTCCAGCATCATGCTGTCAAGTTCAAAATGATTAAAATAATAATTCAACGTATCAGTGTTCCTGTCTTTGCTGTAAAATGATTTGAAATCCTCCGAAACAGGAGAAAGCACCCTGATATCAACATCCTTAGAATCGCCTTCAAAGCCTATAATCACATGTCCTTTGGAGACATCCTTTGGTCTGGACACCAACTTAAAGGGTAGTATCTGTTTGAATAAGGTCATGTTAAAAATACTATCACCCGGAATGGTAATCAAATCAGGATAAAAACCGACCCTATCTTCCTTGGGATCATATATATAATTTTTCCGAGCATCATTTAATGCGATAAGTCTATAGGTACCTGCCTTAATATTGGTAATCTCCCAGTTCAAGCTATCAAGGGTGCTTCCTACATAAGTAGGTTTTTCATTGAAGATCATGGAATCCGTATAAGCTTCATTAACTGGATAAAGCATGATAGTAGGGTTCTCTATCATTTCTAGATCGAATGCATCCTTGATCTCTCCTTTTACCTTAAGAGAATCTATGTAATCACCGGTAGAAAAAATATATTTAAAATTATCAAGGATATTTCCTTCGGTATTATCGATAATGCTTTGGGCGAAATTAAAGGTATACGTGGTATTCTCTTGTAAAGTATCACTCAATTTGATCGTGATTTTCTTACTTGGGGATCCCAACGGTGTAATCACAGGAGCGTTCTTTAAAGGAGGTGAAATGATCAATTGAGAATTGACATTTTTCAATTTTATATATTCATCAAAATAAATTTTTATTTGATCTTCTTCAAATTGCAAACTTTTGAAATCAGGATCTGCTTTGACCATAATTGGCTTTTCAAAATCCTTAGGGCCTCCTTCTGGCCTTCCTCTTCGCGCGCAACTAAAGACTGCAAATATGGATAATATCAACAAAAAATAATGGAATTTCATATGTCAAATAAAATACAAATTAACAATTAATTTTTCCCTATTCGATAATTTTTTAGCAAAATTAAACAGTAAAAGCCATACTGGCAAGACTTAACTTGAGACCGGAAACATGGCATAAAGGATCTGCACAGGCTTTCATCGTAGCTCCGGTTGTAATGGTATCATCAACCAAAAGGACATGCTTATTTTCAAGTAGCATTGCATCTTTTAACATGTATTCCTGCTCTTCCCTCATCATCCTTTGCTCCCTGTTTTTTAAAGTTTGAGTTTGGCCGCTTCTGCTCTTTTCAAGCAAGGTCAGCTTAAGGTCAGCTTTTAAAGCTATAGCCAGAGATTTTGCAAAAGAATGTACTTGGTTATAGCCTCTTTTCCTTTCCTTATCTCGATGCAAAGGCACAGGCACAACAATATCAATCAATTCAAATCTTTTACTCGCAACCATTTCTTCTCCCAACCATTGGCCAAGAAAGGAACCTATTTTGGGTTGATGATGGTATTTCAACTCGTGTATTAATTTTTGAACAATTCCTTTTTTTTGAAAATAGAATAAGGAAGTAGCGGCGTGGACAGGAATTCTTCCTCTAAAACTGGTTTCTAATTCATTTTCTGCCTGACAACTAAAATGGGTCAAAGGCAACTCCGACAAACAGGAAAAACATAGATATTTATCCTTTATTTGCAGTAATTCACTACAATTTATGCACGCTGGAGGAAAGAACAGATCAAACAGATCCGTTAAGATATTGGGCACTAAATGATTATTTATCAACACTTCTCTTGAATTCTTTAAATAAATTGTTGTAAATCTTTAAAAAAAATTAAATTTGCACACAATTTTTCTGATTTATTACGTTTAATAAGTTAAGATTAATCTAAAATGTAAACCTAATTATATAATTATGGAAGAAAATTCTAAATCTTCAAACAGTAAAATTTTAATAATAGCCCTTACAGTATTGCTGTTCGGACTGATCGGCTATACGTTTTACAACAATAACGATCACAAGGAGGCCGTTAAATTCTTACAATCTGAAAAAGATCAGATTATTGGAAACCTGACTGCCATGGAAGAGAAATATGATGTGGCCATTGCGCAAAACACAAGTCTTTCTGATTCTTTGACAATGGAAAAAGAAAAAATAGCGATTTTAAAAGATTCTGTTCAAGGTCTGAAGAAGATCAATTCTAACGTCTTAAGAAGATACCGAGGTCAATTAGTTACCTTGGAGAAAACCAATACCAGGTTATTGGATGAGGTAGATTCTCTTAAAATGGCCAATAATATACTGACTGAAGAAAAAGACAGTATCAATAGCCAGCTGACGATCCAAACTAATTACAATGACACTTTGGTAGCCCAAAATATGGAGCTGGCAAGAAAAGTTGAAATTGGGGGAGCCATCAACGTAGAGAATGTTCAGGTTACTGCTATGAAAATGCGTTCTAACGGAAAGTATACTGAAACAAATAAAGCTCAGAAAACTGATGCTATCAAGGTTGCTTTTAGATTAATAGAGAATGAAATTGCTAATCCAGGAGACAAAGAAGCTTATATTGTATTGAAAAACCCAACAGGTATGGTCATCAATGCAAAAGGAACTTTTATGATGTCAGAAGGAAATGAAGCTAAATACACAGATCAGACAATTGTCAATTATGAGAATGCTGATCTTGACGTTGTGATGCTTGTTGAAAGAAAAGGAGACAAATATGAATCAGGTGTATACCCGATCGAGGTTTTTGTTGAAGGTAAATTAGTAGGTTCTGCTAATCTGGAACTAAACGACTCTTTCTTAGGCCTGTAATCAGAACTCAACATAAGATAAAAAAAAGGAAACACAAATAGTGTTTCCTTTTTTTATGCGCTTCCTAGAAATTAATTATTTTTGCCGGAAGAAACCGACATGGTTCGATGTAAAATTAGGCATCAATAATTGACAATGATCCTGGGGCATAATGGCCAAGATTCTAAATGTCCGATAAAAAATAAAAAATTACACGTGAAAAATCAAGAAGACAAATTCAAGAAAGTTATATCTCATGCCAAGGAATATGGTTTTATCTTTCAATCCAGCGAAATATATGATGGGCTTAGTGCCGTTTATGATTATGCCCAGAATGGCGTTGAATTAAAAAAGAATATCAGGGAGTATTGGTGGAAATCTATGGTGCAAATGAACGAAAATATCGTTGGAATTGATACCGCGATTTTTATGCATCCTACCACTTGGAAGGCCTCAGGACATGTGGACGCCTTTAATGATCCGTTGATTGATAATAAAGATTCTAAAAAGAGATATCGGGCAGACGTATTGATCGAAGATTATGCGGAGAAACTTAATATTAAGGCTGAAAAAGAAATCGCTAAAGCGGCTAAACGATTCGGAGAATCCTTTGACAGAGCTGAGTTTGTCAGCACCAACCCTAGAGTAGTCGGCTACCTTTCAAAAAAAGAAGCTGCACTAACCCGTATGGCTCGGTCTCTTGAAAAAGAGGACTTAACAGATGTCAAGGCCCTTATAGAAGAACTTGAAATCGCCTGCCCGGTATCGGGTTCTAAAAACTGGACAGATGTCAAACAGTTTAATTTAATGTTCGGGACAAAACTAGGTGCTTCTGCAGATTCTGCGATGGATCTCTATCTTAGACCGGAAACCGCTCAGGGTATTTTTGTCAATTTTTCCAATGTTCAAAAAACTGGTAGGATGAAAATTCCTTTTGGGATCGCCCAAACCGGAAAAGCCTTTAGAAATGAAATTGTCGCGAGACAATTCATCTTTAGAATGAGAGAGTTCGAACAAATGGAGATGCAGTTCTTTGTAAGACCTGGTGAGGAAATGAAATGGTATGAATCCTGGAAAGAAACGAGGTTAAAATGGCATTTATCACTAGGATTAGGGGAAGCTAATTATAGATTCCACGATCATGAAAAATTAGCCCACTATGCCAATGCCGCAGCGGATATCGAATTTAATTTTCCTTTTGGATTTAAAGAATTAGAAGGAATTCACTCAAGAACTGATTTTGACCTAAAAGCGCATGAAGAACATTCAGGAAAGAAACTACAGTTTTTTGACCATGAGATGAATAAAAATTATGTGCCCTATGTGGTTGAGACCTCAATCGGGCTGGACAGAATGTTTCTGGCCGTTTTTTCAACTGCACTTCAAAACGAAACTTTAGAAGACGGATCAGAAAGAATCGTTTTGAAATTACCTCCTGTTTTAGCACCTACCAAGGCGGCTATTCTGCCATTGGTTAAGAAAGACGGTTTACCGGAAATAGCGAGAGAGATCATTGATGAATTGAAATTTGATTTTTCAGTCACTTACGACGAAAAAGATGCCATAGGAAGAAGGTATAGAAGACAAGATGCACTTGGAACTCCATTTTGTATCACTGTGGATCATGAATCTAAAAACGATGGTACTGTTACTATCAGACGTCGTGATTCCATGGAACAAAAAAGAGTAAAAATAGAGGAGCTCAGCGGCTTGATCGCTGATGAAGTTTCAATGGCAAATTGGTTGAGAAAAAACCGGTAATCAAGAACAAATTCCTGAGCAATTCGTTTAAAAACAACATTTTAAAAAGTAGCTCTTAGCTGAATATTTCCAGTATGAATGGTTTTCGATTCCTCCGATTTCCTGCCTGAATAGTTTATATTCAGATCGAGAAAAGAGGTGAGCCTTTTTTGCAAGCCCAACAACCAGGTCAGATTTGTTCCTGGCTGTAAACCTTCCAGCATCTGATAGGCTACGGGGGAATTTGTTTCACCTTTAAATTCATTAAAATAGAAACTTGCATTGGCATTAACAGAAAAACTCTGTTTACTGGCATATTGAAAATTCGATCCAAATACATGCATTTGAAGGGTTTCCATATCAAGAATCTTATTGGCTTTGTCTTTATAATTATAAAATAACTCAAGACGGGTATTTTGATTGTATATATAAGATATTTTGGGGTTAAAGTTGAAATTATTTAGCTCATAATTCCGGTTTTCATAGCTAATGGAACCACTTGAGTTGTAATTTATCGCTGCCCCAAGATCCATCAACCAAAATTTACCCAACTTATGCACAAACTGAAATTGATGTGTTTTAAGAGTTACATCTTGATCTCCAAATGAAAAAATTGTTTTTTTCCTGAAATTCAAAAAGGAATAAACAAAACTAAATCTTTGTAAACCTCTGTTAAAAAATAAGCTATTCTTAAAGTTTTGATCCAATCCAAGGAGATCCTCTTCGTCTGAAACGAATGGATTGATATTAAAATCATCCTTATCACGCTTGGTTTTCACATCGATGAGAAAATAGGTTTGATTGGCAAAATGAGATAATATTCGCTTAAACCCTTCTTTGTTTCTCCATGCAGAAGCCTGGAGATTTAAAGACTGACTCCATTTATTCTGGTTCGTTTTAATAAATAAGATGGTAGGCAACAAGACCCTGACATAAATGGCTTTGTCCTGATATTTGGCCACTACGAACTCATCCAATTCTTGTACGCCATTATTATTAAAATCAATCCATTCATAAAACCCCTTTCCTGGCTCGACTTCCACATAACTAAATTCCTGCTGGGGTAAAGTTCCTGAACGGGTCTCAAATAAGGTTTGAAGCCCTATAAAATCTCCAAAAATTCTTTGCCTGTAACTCACCCTTGCATTCAGGGAACTCTCGTTGGCAACATTGACATTTTTCACTTCTCTGTAATTCACAAAAAAAGCGAGATCTGTATTCACATTCTGAATCAGTTTAGACTTTAAAAAATAAGTACTTGCCTTACTGACCAAACCCAGCTCTGAACCCATAACACTATCCGTTTCTCGGTAATTATAGCCTATTTCAGTAAATACTTTTGTCGAATCACCCATCCCCGCAAATCCTTCAATTTCTGAAAACTTATGCGACAGCAGATCGAAATCCATACTATTTGAATTTTTGATCAAATTTTTCTCATAATTGTATTTGGCCCCAATCCAGAATTTTGAAATTTGGCGGGTTATGCCACTATAAAGCCTGTCAAAAGAATTATCCTCCTGGCCATTTTCATTGTTCATGGTACTTGCATTGACAAATATCTGGGTATCTGTAAAATGAAGGTCAGCCAAGAGGTTGTGACGAACTCCCTTGTAGGCATCCCCTAGGGTGAGGTTTTCATAATTATACTGAATAGAACCAAGGCTGTCGTTACTCAATTGCAACCCTCCCAAAATGTATTGCTGCTTTTGGCTGTCATTTGCTCCATCTGAAATAATGTTCCAGTCTCTTGAAAACTCGACATTTCTAATCCTTTCAACAGATCTGAAATTTTTACTAAAATATTCATAATCAATATCACTGCTCAACTTCCATTTTTTATCCAGGATCTTTTGTTTCCATCCCAGTTTAGTTGCGACACCTTTATTATTGTCATTATCAATACTCGAAAAAAGGTTTTGATCCTTGTCGCTTAAAGCCAGTTCCGATTGAATCAGTGTTTTTTCTCCAAGGGAATAATCAGCTTCCACATTGATCATTTGTAACTTTTCAGGAGCCACAAGTTGCACAACAGGAAGATAAGCCCCTTGTTTTTGGCTATTTACATCATCAATATAGGCATACACCCTGCCTGCGGCCAGCGTCGTCTCCAATATATAGTCTCCATTATTCTCTCCCACATAGCTAAAATTGACTTGATAAAGGGTTTCATCCGGATCATTGGAATATTCAAATACTTCCGTTCCATTACTGATCACCTTTCTATATAAGACCCTGTTTTCACTATAAACTGCTTCCACCTCAGAAGGCGCGACCATCTTAGTTTTGTCATTACCCGCTTCAGAAAGAATTTGCTTCTGCTCATCTGAAAGATTCTGGTCTACAGGACTGTTTTTAACATCTGTTTCATTATAATACTTGACACCTACTTTTAAATTGTTCGATTGAAAACGAACCCCGTCAAAAGTAAGAAAGCGGGTATAATTGCGTTCAGAAAGTTGGTATTCGATCGTAAAACGGAGGTTCGAACTTACGGTATATAAAGTAGTAAAAGTGATTTCACCTGTATTATAATCAATGGTATAATCAAAATTCTCTCCTCTTTTTAGCAGGACTCCATTGGCATATACGCGTTCACTACCCGAAATCATGATAATAAATTGCTGATTATCAGAGCCTAATATTTTATACGGTCCTTGATTTCCATCAACTCCATTAAATTTGAAGCTTTGAAATTTTCCCCTGACCAAAGCTCCGGAGGCAAAAAAATCAGTTTTCCCGGCAGGTTTATCCACATGCCCTTTAGCGAGAACACCTGAAATCTTCTTCTGAAACCGCATCAGGTAACTATCTGAATTACTGAGATCAATATCGCCTGCTGTCAGCGACCAATTCTCAGAAAACAGCTCAATAAATACGCGGTCAAACTCATCCAGTCGCTGGGTAAAGCCACCAGATTGTAATGGAATTTCATTATCTGTTATAGAAGCCCTGATCCCAACTTTCTCGGATAACTGACCTTCTATCTGTAAATTGAAATTAGAATTGACCACCGCATCCTGATTACTCCCTATCGTCACTCCTCTTGACAAAGATCCACTTGTATACAAACCGTCAAAAGGTTTGTTCTTTTTCGAGCCAACGTTGGCCTGTGAGCTATATAATTGAGATTCATCAGTAGCCTCTGATACGATCAGTGACGGGTCAAAAGCGGAATAATTTCGTGTCATAAAATCAGGGTACGGGAGATATACGATCCGAATCTTCTTTCCTAATACCGCTGACTTATTGACGAACCAAATTGACGCATTTGCATAATCCACCTGGTAAAACGATTGCTCAATTAAGGCGCCTCTTTGGTCATAGATTTCTAAAAATCCAGGGTTGATGCTCAGACTATCGATTTGAATGGTATCATTTTGTACAATAACATCCTTGACCTTTGCACCTTTAGGTCGTGACTGGGCCATCGCCAAAACGCCGGTTAAAAGAAGTAACAAGACCAGAAACTTTTTCATGTAACAATACGATCATTAAACAATCACCGGAATTCTCTTATTTTTTCAGTTAAAACAAACTGGTTTGACCCGAAGGACTTTCATGTTCGAGTAACCATTTCTTTCTCCACAGGCCCCCGGCATATCCGGTAAGAGAACCATCAGAGCCTACTACCCTATGGCAGGGGATCATGATCCAGATCGGATTCTTCCCATTCGCACTGGCAACAGCCCTAATGGCCTTTTCATTACCCAATTGCAATGTTTGTTTCATATAACTAGTCCTCTTTCCAAAGGGAATGTGTAATAATTCGGCCCAGACCCTCTTCTGAAAATCGGTCCCTGAAGGATTCAACTTGACTGAAAACACTTTTCTTTCACCATTGAAATACTCATCCAACTGTATCATACATGTTTTCAAAGGTTCTGACGGATTTTCGCTCGTAGCATATTCATCATCCAGTATAGATATTTCAACGATCCCCTTTTTATTACCTACAATTTTCGCCGTTCCTAAGGGTGTTTTCAAAAAAGCAGTGTCATATTCATTCATGGATGATCAATTAAACCCCAAATATTTCACGGGAATTCTGTGTAGTAATCCGGGCTATTTCGTCAGGACTCAGATCATAAATATCAACTAGCTTATCGAGTATATTGATCAGATAGCTACTTTCATTTCTTTTTCCTCGATAAGGTGTTGGTGCAAGATAAGGGGAATCTGTTTCCAATACGATTTGCTCGAGAGGTATTTCAGCAAGAAATTTATCAATACCTCCATTCTTAAATGTAACCACACCTCCTATTCCAAGTTTAAAACCATAACTAATAATCTGCTCAGCCTGCTGTTGGTTACCTGTAAAACAATGAAATATTCCAAACAGACGATCGTCATTGACCTTGTCCAATACTTCAAATATTTCATTAAATGCATCTCGGCAATGTATTACAATTGGCAACGCTCTCTCTTTAGCCCATGAGATCTGCAAAAGAAAGGCCTCCTGTTGCTCTTTAATAAAGGTCTTATCCCAGTAAAGGTCCATTCCTATTTCACCAATAGCATAAAATTGGTGGCTATTCAATTGCTTCTTGACGATCTCAAGCTCTTTCTTGAAATCAGCTTTCACATGTGTGGGGTGCAAACCCGCCATGAGAAAAACGTTTTTTGGAAAAGCCACTTCAAGCGCATACATTTTTTCGTAATAGCTACCATCAATCGCGGGTATAAAAAACCTTTTAATTCCCAAGTCCAAAGCCTTATGTATAACCTGATCACGGTCTTCGTCAAATTGTTCCGCATATAAATGCGTATGGGTATCTGTTATTATCATTAGGCAAATATAGTTGAACCCTATAAATATCTTCCTGAGCTACTTCCAATTTTTTCTTAAGGGAATTATATTTACTACTCTCAAGGATCAGAAATATATTCATTGCTTTTTTTCAAGTTTCGCAAAAATTAAATTATTTTTAACCTTTGACAAACCAAACCAACCAATCATGAAAATCTATCATAATCCGCGTTGCGGTAAAAGTAGGCAAGGCCTTGCCATTTTGCAAGATGCACAGGTGGAACCTGAAATTATTAACTATATTAAAAACCCAATTTCCTTTGACGAATTGAGTGACATACTCCATAAACTTAATATTCCTGCCATCGATCTGGTAAGAAAAAATGAAGCGGTCTGGAAAGAAAATTTCAAAAATAAAGAGTTAAGTGAAAAAGAAATTATTGAAGCAATGGTCACTTTTCCCAAACTCATTGAAAGACCTATTGTTATTAACGGTGACACAGCTGTAATCGGCAGACCCCCTGAAAAAATAAAAGAATTCCTTTAATGCATTTTAGCAAAATGTAAATGACCAAAAATACCCCTAAACCACTATTTTTTAGTGTCACTCAATAGTTTACTTTTATCAGATTGCGCATTTTTGTAATGAAATTATACTATACCCTGATCATGTTTCTCCTCTCCTTTAGCTTAATAGGTCAGGAAACTATAGAAACAAATAGCATCATCGGCCAAGTTAACGATGCCGATACGCATTTACCCTTGCAGTTTGTAACGGTGAGCTTACAGGATATTTATACAAATGAACTTATAGGAGATGTGACCGATAAAGAAGGTAAATTTGAATTATCTGTTCCCAATGGTAAATACTATTGTATTGTTGAGTCATTGTCATTTGAACCTTTTATAATTCAAGTGCTAAACATTGAACAGGATATGGAAATGGGCACTATTGAATTGGAGCAGCATAGCGAAAATTTGAAAGAAATAGAGTTGATTGCCAGAAGTAAACTGGTTGATCATAACCTGACTAAAAAAGTCTATTATGCTTCAAAAGATATCGCTAATATTGGAGGAAATGCAATTACCGTATTAGAAAATACGCCATCAGTGAAAATTGACGGACAGGGGAATATTAGCATTAGAGGTAATACAGCCCTTATATTGGTAGATGGTAAGCCCTATGGCGGACAAAGGAGTAGCGCTGACGTTTTAAGCTTGATTCCGGCCAATACTATAAATAAAGTGGAAATCATTTCTCAATCAGCAAAATACGATGCAGAAGGTGGTGGTGTCATTTTGAATATCATTTTAAAAAAGAGATCCATTGAAGGTTATAATGGAACTGTTGAGGCCCATATAGGATTACCTGATAACGATGGGGTATCTGCTTTTGTCAATTATAAGACTGACAAAATTAATATGTATTCTACAGTTAGCTTTAACCATCAAGTTAGAATAAAAGACACCGAGATTAAGCAAATATTTCTTGATGATTTACAAGAACCTACCGGAAATTTCGACCAAGAAAGAACTGACTATCGTCAACGAAATAGTTTTTTAATCAATCTCGGAAGTGATTTTTATCTGGACGAAAAAAATACACTTACCTCCTCTATCCTATTTAGTAATTCGAATAAAAATTATGATTCAGAATTGTTTTTAAATGATTATAGACCTGTAGATCAGCTAATTAAATCATCTTCAAGGAAAGTAGATGATAATTCTGATGAAGGGTTTCTGGAGGCATTTTTTCAGTATACTACTAAATTCAACAAAGAAGGACATCAATTATCTGCCGATATTAAATACGACAACAGTCTTGCTGATAATGAAACAGATATTCTCAACACTGAGACTTTCCCCGGAAGTGAACTCACTGAGCAAAAATATGTAAAAGACGAAAGTGTAGATAATTTCTATATAAAAGCTGATTATACACTCCCACTCAAAGATAATAGTAGTTTGGATGCCGGAATTAAGACAAACTTCAGAAAATATAGTAATGATTTTATGTCGAGCAACCTAAATCAAAATACCCAGCATTTAGACCCCATTGACGATTTTAGCAGCCAAATAGATTATAATGAGAACATCTATGCGTTTTATGTCAATTACAGTAAGCAGTTCGAAAGATTTAGTTATTCACTTGGGTTAAGAACCGAAATTACTGAAACTACAATTACCGAAAAAATCATAAATGATACGTATGTGAATAATTACGAAGATATTTTTCCTAATGCCATACTTACTTATTCTCTGAAAGATAAAAATGTACTGACACTGGGCTATTCCAAATATATAGACAGGCCTAGCGTTTCTGAACTCAACCCCTTTAATTCTTTTACGGATGAAAGATTCATCTTGGTTGGAAACCCATATCTGCAACCTTACTACACAAACTATTTCTATTTAGAATACTATCAGGAATTTGAAAAGTTATCCTTAAATACTGCGCTATTCTATTCCAATTCTACTGATCGCATACTTAATGTACTTGAAAAAACAGGCTATTTGACCAGTGATGGCTTTGATATTTACCAAAGGATCCCAATCAATAACGGAACTCTAAATTATACAGGGCTGGAAATAGAAGTGACATACAACCCTATTAATAAAATTCGTTTATATGGATTACTAAGCCCCTATTTTTCTCAATTATCAGATACACGAGATGAGGCTTATGATTTTGACAACTGGGTGCTATACGGTAATTTCAGACTCCTATATAGGATCAACAATACGCTTAGATTTAATATTGATTATGTGTACCAGTCAACTCAAAAAACTGCGATAACAGAGTTAAAGGAATTTCAATATGCTAATTTGAACGTCTCGAAGGATTTTTGGGAAGGCCAGGCTACAATAAGCTTTAAAATGAATGATGTTTTTCATACTAAAAAAGCGCAGTTTAGTTCTTTGGAAGCCAATACCATCACCCAAAGGGATTTCATTTTTGACACCCAATACCTGTTGTCATTTTCATATCGCTTTAACAAAAGTGGTCGAAGAAACAGCCATAACAGGTCTAAGGATATAGATAAAAATATTTTTGAAGTAGAAGATCAGGTAAAATAAAAAAAGCTTGTTTTCACAAGCTTTTATATCGTATTATTTTTTTATTTCTATTTAGATTTTGCCTTTTTAGCTTCTTTTTTTAATTTCCAGCTTTCCATCAAATTTCCAAATAACCAATAAGGAACTACTGTAGTTAACAGAAAAATCAACATCCAAAATCCCATTGTAAAAACGGTTAAAAAGACTAAAAAACCTAAAAATTGACCAATTTCCATACGCTTACTTATTGTTTACTTTGTTCGTCAAAAATAATACATATTTTTAATATGACAATTAATTCTGAAAGTATTTTAAATTAACAAATTATTAACAAATTACAGATTAAACTTAATTCTATCTTTCGGGTCTTAAACTAGATACCCATAACTAATCAAATGAAAATATTCTCAACGCTGCTCGTAATTCTATTCCTTCCTTTTATAGTGCAGTCTCAAGAGAAACAGAGGCCTCAAGGAGCTACTCAACCCCAAAGAGAAATGTTCGAATTGAAAGGTGTAATTCATGAAAAAGAAGCTAACATACCTCTAGAGTTTGCCACAGTCATTGCAAGACCCCTTAAAGGAGATCAGGTTTATGGCGGAATGACGACCGGAAAAGGTAAGTTTTCCTTTGAAGTTCCTAAGGGCAAGTATACTATCAGTTTCGAATTTCTATCTTTTAAAACCATTGCGATAGAAAATGTTGATGTCAATGCCAATTTGGATCTGGGAGAGGTCTTTATGGAAGAGGATGCTGAAGCGCTTGACGAAGTTACGGTGATCGCAGAAAGGAGTACTATGGAGGTGAAACTGGACAAAAAGATCTATAATGTAGGAAAAGACATGACGGTTAAAGGAGGAACGGCAAGTGATGTGTTGGACAACGTACCATCCGTAACGGTAGATGCTGAAGGAGTGGTAAGTCTAAGAGGAAATGAAAACGTCAGGATACTGATCAACGGGAAACCCAGCGGACTTGTTGGCTTGAATGACACCGAGGCATTAAGGCAATTCCCTGCCGATGCCATTGCCAAAGTAGAAGTGATCACAAGTCCTTCTGCCCGTTATGATGCTGAAGGGACAGCCGGTATACTGAATATCATTTTAAGAAGAGATAAAATTACAGGATTCAACGGAGTTGGTACGGTCAACCTAGGTATCCCTAAATACTATGGATTTTCCACCAGCCTGAACTACAGGCTCGAAAATGTCAATTTTTTTACCAATATTGGCTATTCAGATCGGGAGTCTCCGGGAAATTCGAGTGCGGAAACTACTTATTTTTCTCCGGATGCAAATTATGCATCGACCAATCAACAAATTGACTATACCAGAAAAGGCGATAATTTAAATCTGAATTTTGGTATTGAGTATTATATCGCTAAAGAAACTTCGATTACGGCTAGTTTTTTATATAGGAATTCAGACAGGGACCGTATCTCTGAAAATATGACAGATGCTTTTGATGAATTTGATGATTTGGTCAACTCCACCCTCAGAATCGAAAATGAAGTGTCTAAAGACAATGTACTTCAATACGATTTCAACTTTTTGCATAAATTCAAAAAAGAAGGGCATCAAATAGATCTTGACCTTCAATATCAGGACAATAGTGATGATGAAAACAGTTTGATCACAAATGAGGAGACCTTTCCAGGCATGATTGACCAACTCTCTGAAAAAGTCGACTCTGATGAATTGCAGAAAAGATTTTTGATTCAAAGTGATTATGTATTGCCGATAGGTGAAAACCAGCAAGTTGAATTAGGATTCAGAGTCAACAAGGATGACAGAGAAACTGATTACAAATTTTTCAATGAAAATGAGAATGGTGATTTTATAGTTAATGACAGCCTGACGAATCTTTTTGAATATGATGAAGTAATATCCGCGTTTTACGGACAATACGGGAATAAATTCGGAAAATTCTCTGCGCTTTTAGGCCTTAGGATAGAGGCCACTGATATAGACATTCAGTCAACAGGTAAGGAAATTGATTCGTTAAATCAAAAAAATTACGTCAATGCCTTCCCGACAGCAAATCTTGTCTATGAATTTACAGAAAGTGAAAATTTAACATTGGGATATAATAGTCGAATCAGAAGACCCAGATCAAGGTTTATCAATCCTTTTCCTTCTCAGTCAAGCCGGACAAATATATTTCAGGGAAATCCTGATCTGGATCCTTCCATTTCTCATGGAGTAGACCTTGGCTATTACAAAAGATGGCAAAAAGTAACTTTTAACACTTCGGTTTACTATACTCATGCTACGGATGTTTTTCAGTTTATTAGTGAGGACACTGGAGAAACCACTGACGATGGAATTCCAATTATAAGAAGGACACCTATAAATTTAAGCACCGATGACCGCTATGGGTTCGAATTCTCAGCAAATTATACCCCTAAAAAGAATTGGAGGTTCAATGCCAGTTTTAACTTCTATAATTCAACTTTAGATGGAGAATATGAGGGAGTTGATTTTGGATCAAGTTTTACCAGCTGGTTTGCAAGAGGGACTTCTAAATTAACCTTGCCTGCTAAAATTGACTGGCAAACTACCATGATGTTTAGGGGTCCGCGACAAAATGCCCAATCTAAAAGTGAGGGCATGTTTATGGCCAATATGGCTTTTAGTAAAGATATTTTAAAAGGAAATGGGACCTTGGTCTTCAATGTGGATGATCTTTTTAACACGAGAAAAAGAATATCTGAAACTACTACAGATACTTTTACAGAAAATAGTGAATTCCAATGGAGGCAAAGACAGTTCAGGCTTTCTTTTACCTATAGATTCAATCAGAAAAAACAACGCCAGCGTCAACGCGGGGGTATGGGCGGAGATGATGGTGAAGAGTTTGGTGGTTAGTATTTAAATCTAAAATAAATCATCATTTTTTCATATGATTGAAAGGGAAATTTCGGGGCTTTAGCAATTCTTTTCTGGCGTCTATTTTGTATCTTTGGTACTCATTAGTATTACAAAATATTTACCCATGAAATACAGAATAGAACACGATACCATTGGTGAAGTGCAAGTGCCAGTAGACAAATACTGGGGTGCTCAAACTGAAAGATCAAGAAATAATTTCAAGATAGGTGCTGAGGCTTCAATGCCAAAGGAAATCATAGAAGGATTTGCTTATTTGAAAAAGGCTGCCGCTTATACAAATCATGACCTTGGCGTTCTAGCCAAAGAAAAAAGAGATGCCATTGCTGCAGTATGTGACGAAATATTAGCCGGAGAATTGTTCGATCAATTTCCTTTGGTTATTTGGCAAACAGGTTCAGGAACACAAAGCAATATGAATTGCAATGAAGTGATCGCCAATAAGGCCCATATCAACCACGGAGGAGACTTAAATGGTTTTGATCGCTATATCCATCCCAATGATGACGTCAACAAATCTCAATCCTCTAACGATACGTTCCCAACGGGAATGCATATTGCCATTTACAAGAAGATTGTTGAAGTGACCATACCCGGAGTAGAACATTTACGCAATACATTGCAACAAAAGTCAATAGAATTCGCGAATGTTGTAAAGATTGGAAGAACGCATTTAATGGATGCCACTCCTTTAACGCTGGGTCAGGAATTTTCCGGTTATGTATCTCAACTTGATCATGGGGTTAAGGCCTTAACCAATACCTTGGATCATCTTGCTGAACTTGCCTTAGGAGGGACAGCTGTAGGTACAGGAATTAACACACCAGAAGGTTATTCAGAATTGGTGGCTAAGTATATTGCAGACTTCACGGAGCTTCCTTTTATTACAGCTGAAAATAAATTTGAAGCACTTGCTGCGCATGATGCGGTTGTAGAGACTCATGGCGCTTTAAAACAATTAGCGGTTTCTTTGATGAAAATAGCCAATGACATCAGAATGTTGGCTTCTGGCCCAAGAAGTGGTATTGGTGAGATCATCATTCCTGCTAATGAACCGGGGTCGTCTATCATGCCGGGTAAAGTTAATCCTACTCAGGCCGAAGCACTGACTATGGTTTGTGCCCAGGTCATTGGGAATGACGTGGCAGTCACCGTTGGTGGGATGTCCGGTCACTATGAATTAAATGTATTTAAACCTGTAATGGCAGCTAATACGTTGCAGTCTGCTCAATTGATTGGAGATGCCTGTGCATCGTTCACCGATAATTGTGCCATTGGTATCGAGCCAAATTATCCTCAAATTAAGCAGCTTTTAAACAACTCTTTGATGCTGGTCACTGCACTGAATACCAAAATTGGATATGAAAATTCAGCCAAAATTGCTAAAACAGCGCATAAAAATGGAACTACATTAAGAGAAGAGGCTGTCAATCTTGGCTTTTTAACAGGTGAAGAATTTGATGAATGGGTACGCCCCGAAGATATGGTGGGAAGCCTGAAGGTATAAATTAAAGATCAGGCAAAAAAGCATCCTGCATCTGTTTTTTTGCCTGCTTTCAAAATATTATAGATCTATGTGTAACAGTTTTAATAAGAAGTTCCTGGATGAAGCGGCTAAAGCCTTGGATCAGGATATGGACAATAGTCTTACTGATCATGCTAGATTTATGGAACAAGCCGTCGAAAAAGCCATAAAAGGGGTTTTGAGTAATGAAGGAGGACCTTTCGGCTGCATCATTGTTAAGGACGGACAAATAATTGGCAAAGGAAATAACAGAGTGACTTCTACAAATGACCCTACTGCTCATGCAGAAGTAATGGCGATCAGAGAAGCATGTAAAGCATTGAATTCATTTCAACTGGATGAATGTATTTTATATACCAGTTGTGAACCTTGCCCCATGTGTTTAGGAGCCATTTATTGGGCCAGACCTAAAAAAGTTTATTACGGCTGCACCAAAACCGACGCCGCAAAAATTGGTTTTGATGATAGCTTTATCTATAAAGAGCTGGATCTGGAGCCAGGCAAAAGAACTATTCCATTTGAACAAATTAATAAAAAAGAAGCTATGAGGGCCTTTAGGGCCTGGGAAGAAAAGGATGATAAAATAGAGTATTAACTAAATTGTCTCATTATGCGTAAAGTAGGAATTTGGATAGATCAAAAGGAAGCAAACTTGATCACCTTGACAAAAAATGCTATTCATTCAAAAACAATTTACTCTGACATTGAAACCCGTATACGGACAGAAGGTGAATCAAAACAATTCGGAAGATTTGGAGATCAATACCTGGTAGATGAAAAGGGAAAAGATAACCGGGTGAAAGAATACACCCAAAAATACATGTTACGTATTGTTAAGGAATTATCAAAAGCTGATGAGATTTTTTTATTTGGGCCCGCCCAAATGAAAATGAAATTGGAAAAACTTATGTCTGGTTTACCTGAGTTGGCCATAAAGCTGAAAGGTACCAAGACATCAGAAAATATGACGCATAACCAGAAACTGGCCTATGTGAAAGATTTCTATAAAAATAAATGATCAGAGACCTCGGCTTAACTGTCTGATCTTGTTATAGTATTCTTCGTATTCCTTTTCTGCAAGTCGTTGCGCCTTACTGTTAAAGATTTCCTTTTGACTGCGCTTTTTATTATCAGACCCTTGAGAAAGTCCGATTCTATCATTTTCCATTTCTTCGCAATTTTTATAATTAACGAAAAAAATAGCTGTTTTATTATAAATGAGCGTTAACAAAATATATTATCACCCTTAAAAACAGCGTTTTAAATGACTTCCTGGTTAACATAAATTCTTGTTCCTACCACTGGGTGTGATAAAATTCTGATTCAGGTGAATCAACCCGTTGATAGGTATGGGCCCCGAAAAAATCTCTTTGAGCTTGAATTAAATTTGCCGGTAAACTTTTTGTAGTCATATCCACCCAATAATGGTATGAAGATGAAAAACAATGAGTTGAAACTCTTTGTCTTAAACCTAAAATAAGTGTTTCACGCAGATCTGATTCTCCATTGATCAATTGATCTGTCACCAGATCCATATCAAACAGATCAGCTGAACATTGAAATTCCTTATGCAGCTCATTCATAAGGTGAGATTTTATGATACATCCATTTGACCAGATTCTTGCGATATCAGAAAAATTCAGACCCCATTTATAGGTGTCGGAAGCGAATTGCATCAGTTTAAACCCTTGTTGGTGATTGATCAACCTTGCGCACTCATAGGCTTTTTTAAGTGATACAAGGTTCTGGTCTCCATCGATGGATTGCCTGGAATCGATCAAACCGGACATTTTTATACGTACATCTTTAAAGGAAGAAATATACCTGGCGAACACCGCAGATGACATCATGGTATTTGGAATTCCAAGATCAAATGCAGCTTTACTTGACCAGGAGCCGGTTCCTTTATTTCCTGCCTTGTCTAAAATCAGATCAAGTAAATATTTATCCCCCTCTTTCTTCTTTAAAATTTGAACAGTGATCTCCAGTAAATAACTTGACAAAGCACCTTCATTCCAACTTTCAAATACTTCTGCAATCTCTTCATTTGACATCTTGTTTGACATCAAAGCATATAGTTCGGTGAGCAATTGCATTTCTACATATTCAATACCATTATGAACCATTTTAATAAAATGCCCTGAGCCTTCAGGGCCTATATAGGTGCAGCAAGTTTTTCCAAAATCATCTTTAGCTGCTATAGATTCCAGAACTGCCGCGACTAAATCATAACTCTCTTTCTTCCCTCCCGGCATAATTGAAGGACCTTTTCTGGCTCCTTCTTCGCCACCTGAAATTCCTGCCCCAATAAACTCTATCCCATGACTCTGGGCCTGTTCAAACCTTCTCTTGGTATTTAAGTAGTGTGAATTCCCTCCATCAATTATAATATCACCTTTGGAAAGCAGAGGAAACAAGTTGTTTAAAACCAGATCAACAGTTGGACCCGCCTTGATCATGATCAGCATCTTTCTCGGCTTTGCTATGGACGCTATAAAACGCTTTAGATCAGTAAATCCCTGAATATTCTTTCTATGTTCATTTGCTGACATAAATCGGTCTACAACTTCCTCTTCTCCTCCTTCTGCCCTGTTATAAACTGATAGTTCATATCCCTTATCAGCAATATTTAAACTGATGCTACTGCCCATTACTCCTAGGCCAAAAACACCAAATTCGCTCTTTTTAGTACTCATAGACTTGATTTTATTGTTGCTATTATCTCTTCAGGAGACTTTTGTATATCAATGTGGATACCGTATGCCGGAACTTCCAATGCTTCAAACTGAGACCTAAGCATTTCCCCGCTCATATAATGATCTTTTCTTTTATTCATTCTTCCCAGAATCAATTCATAGGAGCCATTTAGAAATACCCAATGGCATTGTTCAAGATTCTGCCCTAAGACTTGTCTGTATTTCTCTTTTAGGGCCGAACAGGCCAAAATAGCTCCTCCCTCCTTTTCCCATTGCTGTAAGTTGTTTGAAAGTGCTTGTAACCAAGGCGCTCTATCATTATCATTTAACGGCTCCCCGTTACTCATTTTATCAATATTTTCCTGAGGATGAAAATCATCGGCATCATAATAGGGAATACCTAATGCTCTTGATAATTTTTGTGCTATGGTCGTTTTACCGCAGCCACTTACTCCTATCACTTGAATAATCATATCTTATTGATCAAAAAAGTTACCTGCTACACCTTTTACTCCCGGCTTTACTTCAAACAATGAACCCGCCAATGGAAACTGCTTACTTTCTTCCTCGTTCATATCCAAACTTGAGGTAGTAATATACAAAGTATTGAAATTTTTTCCTCCGAAGGAACAAGAAGTCACATTATGTGCAGGCACTTCAATTTTTTTAAGCAGGCTACCTGTTAAGGGATCAAAACGAGCTACAGCATTTCCATTCCATAAGGCTACCCATAATTTATCCTCTTCATCTATAGTCATTCCATCACCAAAACCCAGAGATTCGGGAATAACCACCGCTATTCTCTCATTAGAAATGGTACTTTTTTTATGATCAAAATCAAAAGCCCGAATATGGCCTGTTGGCGTATCGATATAATACATCGTTTTCTTATCTGCTGTCCATACGATCCCATTCGAAATCGTTACACTGTCAAGCATTTTAGTTGCTTGGCCACTCGATGTCACTTTATACAGATTGGCTTTTGGAGACGATTGCTCCCAATGCATGGAGCCCACCCAAAGGTTACCATTCGGATCACACTTTCCATCGTTAAATCTGTTGAAAGGCATATCAGCCTCAACATCCGATAATAAATTAATTTTGCCCGTATGTGTATCGAGCATATAAATTCCATCTTCAAGGGCAATGACGGCTTCATCCTTATTTTTAGGAACCACTGTGCCAATGCTTGAAGGCGTGTCAAATGCCTTATTCTTTTTGGTAATAGGATCGTAGACAAATACTTTCTTATCGACAATATCAATCCAATATAGTTTTTGCTGGTGATGATCCCAAAAAGCACCTTCACCTAGTTTTGATTTTATTTCAAAAGCTACTTTCACCTGGTCTGCTTCCTGTTTCGATTTTTGGAACTTATAATAAGTTAAGCCCAATAGACTCAATAATCCCGCTATAAGCATGATAAGTTTAATTTGCATTTTATATATAGATTTTGACTCGTTTTAAATAGTCCAGGCATTTCCTATTTCTGACACTGGCACACAGGGAACATATCTACCCGGGATAGGGTCAAAATTAAGCACTTCCTTCCCAACTTTTTCTGAGGTAAAATAGCCTAAAAGGGCGAGGCTTCTTATGTTGAATAAAAATTTATACATTTTATAATTGTCAAGTTCTTCCGAAGGTACCTCTTCAATTGATTTTGACTGCAGATAGCGAATTTTGCCCTGCTCCTCATCCTTAAGGTCAAAATAGACAGCAAATAATTGAGCTATTTCATCTCTGCTTGATGCGCTGATGTCGTTCCCAAATTTTTCCTTAAATCTGACAGAAAAAATCTCACTCCCCTCTTTAAACATATTTTTTTCCTCAGGTGGAAACATATCCTGACTCATCATGTCAATGAATTGCGGCAAATTCACATCCAAACCGCCAGGGGTTTCTGTCGAGGGCAATATGATGTCGACCAAATGAGTGACATAGTGCAGCTCATCCTTACTAAAGTATAGAGCCGGCCAGGTTTCACTTGTTGTTGTACACGACTCTAAAGCACTCAAAACAGTCGGTGCAGCTACAACATAACCAAAGCTCAATGCTAATCCCTTTATCGTATCTCTCCTGTTCATGATTTAAGCTTTATGATTCTTTTTAAATTCCTTTGCGGCATGATTTGCGGCTCTTGCTGTTAAGGCCATATAGGTCAAGGATGGGTTTTGACATCCGGAAGAAGTCATACAGGCACCATCTGTAACATAGACATTAGGAACCGTATGTATTTGATTATATTCATTCAAAATGGACGTCATTGGATCTCGACCCATAGGTGCACCTCCCATTTCATGAATGGCCAAACCCGGAGCAAATTGATTAGGATTGTCAAAACCCATCACTTTTGTATGCCCAGCAGCCTTTAGCATGGCGATCGCTTCTTCTTGTATATCCTTGCGCATTGTCTTTTCATTCTCCTTAAACTCTACGTCAAAATCAACTGTTGGAAGTCCCCATTGATCAAGTTTCTCATAATTCATGGAAATCTTATTATCATGATAAGGCAAACATTCTCCAAAACCAGAGATCCCAATGACCCAAGGCCCGGGTTTTATTAAATCGTCCTTTAACGATTGTCCATAACTCATTTCTGCCACACCTCTTTGCCAGTTCCTTCTGCTCGCAGCTCCTTGATATCCAAAACCCCTAATATAATCCGTTCGTTTTGTTTTTTCGTCTAGGTTTCTGAATCTTGGAATATACATACCTCCAGGTCTTCTTCCAATATAATAATCGTCCTGATGTTCTTCCACCAAAGCATAGGCGCCAACTCCAAGATGGTGGTCCATAATATTATGGCCAAGTTCTCCACTGTCATTGCCCAAGCCGTTTGGAAATCTTTCTGATTTTGATTGCATCAAAATCGCGTTTGAAGCAATCGCAGAAGCACAGCAAAAAATAATCTCAGCCTCAAAAAATAGTTTTTCTTTCGTTTCCGTATCGATAACTCTTACTCCTGTAGCCTTTTTACTTTGGTCATCATAAACAATCTCATAGGCTATTGAGTTAGGTCGGAGCGTCATATTCCCGGTTCGTTCGGCCGCCGGTAACGTTGAAGCATTACTACTAAAATAACCTCCAAACGGGCAGCCCCGCATACAGCGATTTCGAAATTGACACTTACTTCTCCCTTCATGCTCTGCATCACCCGTAATATGAGCAACTCGACCTTGTGTGATCACTCTGCCATCCATTTTCTCCGCCACTCTTTCAGCAAGATCAGCCTCTACACAATTGAATTCTAGTGGCTCTGAAAATTTTCCATCCGGCAATTGTTCCAAGCCCAAATTGGTTCCGCTAACCCCAATGTACTCTTCCACTTTATCATACCAGGGAGAAATATCTTTATATCTTATGGGCCAGTCTACGCCATGGCCGTCCTTTTTATTGGCCTCAAAATCCATCTCACTCAAACGATAAGAATGCCTGCCCCAGGTAAGAGATCTTCCTCCTACATGATAACCTCGCATCCAGTCAAATCTCTTGGTTTCTGAATAAGGGTGATCTATATCGTCAACAAACCAATGTTTGGTCTCTTTTGCAGTTGTATAACCTGTTCTTGATTGTTTTTCCTGTCTTTTTGCCTCCTCTACGGACAACTTGTTACGATGCTTAAAATCCCAGTTTTCTTTGTGCATTGTCGGATAGTCAACAACATGCTTAACCATTCGTCCTCTTTCTAAGACAAGCGTCTTAAGTCCATTCTCACATAGTTCCTTGGCCGCCCATCCTCCGGATATTCCGGTACCTATTACAATGGCATCATAACCATTTAACAGGACCTCATCTTGTTCTTCATTCATCTTTTCAACTCAAATTTTTAAAACCATCTATTTTTATCACTTCTGTCAAATGCAAAGTACTTATATCCCAATTTTCATTTGTTCACAATTCTTCACTGAAAATTTCCAAACAGGAACAAATCAAATGATGAATTTTCTGAAACAAATGAAGCCAGATTATACATATCGTTCCTGGATTATTTTTAAATGATGCAGTACATGACCACTGCATATAAAACCCAGAGCCCTTACAGAAATTGAATTGCCTTCTACTGTACCTTTTATATCCAAAATTTCCTCATCAAAATCCTGAAACATCAGGATGGTTGACCTTCTTAACAAACAAAACTCATCCAACAGCGTATTAAAATCCCGCTTATTGATATCGTAATTTGAAACATAGGAATTTTCCTCATACCCCATCAATGGTGTGGCATCTTTTCTTGAAAACCTGAGAGATCTGTATACAAATACCCGTTCCGCATCGATCAGGTGCTGAACCACCTCCTTTAAGGTCCATTTCCCGTCTTGGTAACTGTATTCATATTTCTCTTCATCAACCTCGTAAAGAATTTGCTCAAAGAGTTCAAGGGAAGCTTCCAAATGTTGAAACAGACTTGATTCCCCATCCAGAATTTCTATATAAGGCTTGTAAAAAACAGGATATTCAATTTTTTGAAGCTTAGTCATAGGCACATTAATACATTTAATCCGCGCTAATTTAACTAATTCCTGCTAATCGTAAATATGGATGTGAAAAATATAGTTTTAACGTTAAAATTTTTACCGTATCTATTGACCTAAAAGCTGATAAGACTGTATCGCAATTTCAATTTCCTCATTGGTAGGAATGATCATGACCTTAACAGTTGAATTGATCGCTTGAATCTCTCTTGTCTCCTTTCTGCGCAAACCGTTTTTCTCCAAATCCAGTTGTATTCCCATAAAGTCCAGGTCCGAACAAATCAATTTTCTGAGAACATCAGAATTTTCCCCTATCCCGGCAGTAAAGACTACTGCATCAAGACCGTTCAATACGGCCGCATAAGCGCCAATATACTTTTTTACTCTGTAAGCATTGATTTTAAGCGCTAGAATACATTTCTGATCTCCTTCTTCCGCCTTCATCTCAATCTCTCGCAGGTCACTGTATCCGGTAAGACCGAACATACCGCTCTCCTGCTGTAGAATTCTCATTACCTCTTTAGAACTATAGCCTAGTTCATCCATCATATAAAAGATCACTGACTGGTCAATATCCCCACTACGGGTGCCCATCACCAAACCATTCATGGGTCCAAAACCCAGAGAGTGTTCAATACTTTTACCATTTTTCACCGCTGTTATACTACAGCCATTTCCAAGATGAACCGTGATGATCTTAGATTGGTCCTTTTTTAAATATTCAATAGCCTGCTGCGAAACATATTTGTGGCTGGTTCCGTGAAAACCATAAGTCCTTATTTGATTTTCCAGATAGAATTTTTCGGGTATGGCATAGCGAAAAGCTTCCTCAGGTATACTTTGAAAAAAAGCGGTATCAAAGACCGCTATTTGGGTCGCACGTTTAAATATTTTTTCAGAGACCTCAATTCCTTTAAAGTTATGAGGATTGTGCAAAGGTGCCAGACTAAACAATTCCTTGATTTTAACTTTGACCTCTTCATTGATTACAACAGTTTGAGAAAATGAGCTACCCCCATGCACTACTCTGTGACCCACTGCATCTATTTCATCTGCATTTTTCAGGAGTCCTGCCGAAGGTTCAAGAAGTAATTTCGCAACCAATTCCAAGCCTTGCTCATGATTAGAAATCTCTCTGATTTGCTCAAAATTATTTCCATTAACATGTAGTTGCACCTTAGATTGGTCGAGTCCAATTCTTTCAACCATCCCTGAAGCCAAGACTTTTTTCTCAGGCATCTCTATCAATTGAAACTTAATAGAAGAGCTTCCCGAATTGATCACTAATATTTTCATAAGTATGGTTCTGTTTGACATTAATTTAGACTTAAAAGAATTCTTGAATATACACTACCTCCCCGAAAAATTCATTTAAAGTTACTTTTTTGGATATGTTCTACCAAACCCTGCATCCTATTGTGCCTGAATCGCTGTAATGATAACAGTGTTGAATATATCGTCAACTGTGCAACCACGACTCAAGTCGTTTACAGGTTTATTCAAACCCTGTAGCATCGGTCCGATAGCAATAGCCCCCGTCTCTCTTTGAACGGCCTTATAGGTGTTATTTCCTGTATTAAGATCTGGAAAGATCAAGACACTGGCCTGACCTGCCACTTTTGAATTGGGTAGCTTTTTCTTACCAATGTTGCTATCTACTGCTGCATCGTATTGAATAGGACCTTCTATTTTAATATCAGGACGAAGTTGTTTTACAATTTCAGTAGCCTTCCTCACTTTGTCAACATCCGCTCCTTGGCCCGAAGATCCTGAAGAATAGGAAAGCATCGCTACTTTAGGTTCTATGCCGAATGCTGCACTGGAATCAGCAGAAGAAATAGCGATCTCTGCCAATTGCTCAGCAGTTGGATTCGGGTTGATTGCGCAATCACCAAATACCGAAACCCTGTCATCGAGACACATAAAGAATACTGAGGAAACGACAGATACGCCCGGTTTGGTTTTGATAAACTGCAGGGCTGGTCGTATCGTATGCTGGGTAGTATTCACGGCACCTGAAACCATCCCGTCGGCATGACCTTTATACACCATCATCGTTCCAAAAAAGGACACATCCTGCATCATATCATTGGCCATCGTCATATTGATATTTTTGTGCTTTCTCAATGCATAAAAAGTATTGACATAATCTTCAAATTGAGGAGATGACACAGGATCGACAATATGTACCTTATCCAGATTCATGCTGATTCCCAATTCCTTGATTTTATCTTGAATACTTCTTTTGGAACCCAACAAAGTGATCTCTACAATATCGAGTACGGTCAAACGAGCGGCAGCCAATAAAATTCGCTCATCGGTACCTTCAGGTAATACGATATGTTTTTTGACCTTCTGTGCTTGTTTAAGAAGATTATACTGAAACATTCTAGGTGTCAATCCTTTAGGCTTGAATGTCAGGTATTTTCTAATTAAATTAGCAATATCGACATGTTTATCAAAAGTATTGAGAGAGGTGTAAATACGCTGGTCATTGGTCGGATAAATATGCGACCTGATTGCTCCAATCTTATTAGCCACTTCAAAAGTTCCTTTCTCAATAGCGAGAATTGGCACTACTTCCTTTAAGCCCTGAATCAATTTCATAATAGATTCCTCAGGAATCAAGCCACCTGTTAGCAAGATCCCGGCAATTTTTGGGTAATTATCAGATATACTAGCCTGAAGCGTACTAAGAATGATATCAGCTCTGTCACCTGGTGTAATTACAAGGCAATTTGTTTTAAGATGGATCAGGAAATTTCTTAATTGCATCGCTCCTACCGCCGATGTCTCTACCTGGTTATCAAGCTGAGCTTCCCCAATCAGTATATCAGCCTTTAGATTATCTACAATCTCTTTAATGGTAGGGTTGTTCAGGCTTTTGATCATAGGAATTACCCCGATAAATATCTTTTCTTCCACCGCATCTTCTAATGTCTTGGAAACGGTATCAATTTGACTTTCTTCTACTTTATTGGCAACGATACCCAGTACCTTTACTTCTTTGTCAAGAAAGGAATCATAGGCCAGATGAAGATTAGTAACAAGTTCATCCAGGCTTTTATCTTTCCCTGATCCCACCAAGATAACCGGTATCCCCAGATTTTTTGCAACCACCGCATTAACATCTAACTCTACAAAAGCTGCTTCACCGGAAAAATCTGTACCCTCAACCAGGATAAAATCAAATTTATCTTCAAGCTCTTTATATTTTTTAATAATAATATCGAGTATTTCCCCTTCGTGCCCTGTAGTTTTTTTCTGAATCACTTCAGCTCCTGTCAATGCATAACAGTCCTCATAGTCCATTTCTAATTTAAAATGTGACAATACAGTCTCTATATGGTTATCCCTTTTTGACTTATCCGTTACCTCTATGATCGGTCTGAAATAGCCTACCTTTTTCGTTCTCCCAAGAAGAATACCCATCAACCCTAAAGTCATTATTGATTTTCCACTTTCAGCTTCTACGGTAGCGATATATATGGCTCTGCTCATTTCTTAAAAATTTTGACAAAGATACTTATCTAGATAATTATAAGAGCCTTTTTAGACTAACTTTTGTAACTTAATTATTGATAAACACAAGATTAAATAACTAAATTAGCCAAGCTCTTAAATTTATCATTGTATTATATGAAAACCTTATTCTTCAACATCAAAGAACTCATTCAAGTAAGAGATCAGTCAATTATCAAGGTAGCTGGAGCTTCAATGAAGGAACTTCCATGCATTAAAAATGCCTTTCTCAGAATTGATAACGAACGAATAGATGATTTTGGACCAATGTCTGAGCTCAAGGATTTCAATGCAGATCAAGTTATCGATGCCAGAGGCCATAGTATTCTTCCGGCCTGGTGTGATTCACATACCCATATTGTTTATGCCGGACATCGTGAAACAGAATTTGTCGATCGTATCAACGGACTCAGCTATGAAGAGATCGCTTCACGTGGAGGTGGCATATTGAATTCAGCAAAAAAACTGCAAATCAGTTCTGATCAGGAATTATTCGAACAATCCTCTCAACGACTTGAAGAGGTTATGAAACTTGGTACGGGAGCTGTTGAGATTAAATCGGGCTATGGTCTTACGGTTGAATCTGAAATAAAAATGTTAAGGGTGATCAAATCACTGGCCTCTTCATTTCCGATAACGATCAAAGCGACCTTTTTGGGAGCGCATGCATTTCCTTCAGGTTTTAAGGACAATCCGGATGGCTACATCAAGCTGATCTGTGAAGAAATGATTCCTGAAGTTGCGGAACAGCATCTGGCAGAATATATAGATGTTTTCTGCGAATCGGGCTATTTTAATGTGGAACAGACAGAAAAAATACTCAAAACCGGGAAAAAGTTTGGTCTTATTCCTAAAATCCATGTCAATCAATTTAACAGTATAGGTGGCGTGCAAGTCGGCGTAGCGAACAAAGCCTTAAGTGTTGATCATTTGGAAATCATGAAGCAGGAAGATATTGATGTTTTAAAAGAGACTGACGTGATGCCTGTTGCCCTTCCCTCATGCTCCTATTTCCTGAGCATCCCCTATACTCCGGCGAGAAAAATGATAGATGAAGGACTGGCCTTAGCCTTGGCGACTGATTTCAATCCGGGATCAACTCCGAGCGGTAACATGAATTTTGTGGTATCTACAGCCTGCATAAAAATGAAAATGACGCCAGAAGAAGCGATCAATGCCGCGACTATTAATGGTGCTTATGCTATGGGTATCAGTTCATCACATGGTAGCATTACAAAAGGTAAATTTGCAAATCTTATTATGACGAAAGATATTCCTTCTTACCATTTTATACCCTATGCATTTGGGAGTAATTTAATAGAAAAGGTAATGATAAAAGGGACTTTTTTATAGAGGTTAAAGACCTATAAAACAAGCTTGAATATAATAAACTATTAAAAATTTGACAATGAATAAGCTAGTTACAGCGATCATCGATCAAATGGAACAAATTCATCAAGGTAACGGCTGGATCGGTGTTAATTTTAAAAAAAAAGTAAATGACCTTACTGACATTGAATTCTTTCATCAGGTAAAAGGTATGCACAGCATAGCAGAAATTGTCTCTCATCTCACAACCTGGCGGCTTGAAACCATCCTAAAAGTAAAGACCGGCAAAGGAAGTATTACAGATGACGACCCAAGTAATTGGAAGCCTAATATGGTATTAAAACAACTAGGAAAGGAAGAAATTCTTTTGAAGCATCATGAAAGCCTGTTGAAACTTGTCAAGTTGCTCAAGCAAAAAAATGACGATTTTCTTAGTGAGATGTATTATGATACGGATTTTCAAAGCAAGTATCCCTATTCTTTTCTAGTTGAAGGAATGCTGCATCATGACATCTATCACTTGGGGCAAATAGGGCTTTTGATCAAATGCCTTACATCAGATTCAGGAAAATAAAATGAGGGTATTAAAAGTCCCAAAGCTTCTACGTCCCTCCTATTGGTTTAATATATTTCTTCGTAAATTTGCAAACTT
This sequence comes from uncultured Flavobacteriaceae bacterium, assembly GCA_905479625.1. Taxonomy (GTDB): domain Bacteria; phylum Bacteroidota; class Bacteroidia; order Flavobacteriales; family Flavobacteriaceae; genus Lutimonas. The sequence continues at coordinate 35,741 of CAJQNF010000061.1, forward strand.
AAAACGATAAAAACATGTCGGAAAATTCTGTAATAGTACCAAGAACTAAAAAACCGGACTGGCTACGTGTAAAACTTCCTGTCGGAAAAAAGTATACAGATCTAAGGAGTTTGGTGGATAAATATAAATTGAACACTATTTGCACCAGCGGAAGTTGCCCTAATATGGGTGAATGTTGGGGTGAAGGTACTGCTACGTTTATGATACTTGGTAATATTTGTACACGTTCATGCGGATTTTGCGGGGTTAAAACCGGGAAACCTGAAACTGTAGAATGGGATGAGCCGGAAAAAGTAGCGCGTTCGATATATTTAATGGAAATTAAACATGCGGTGATCACCTCAGTAGACAGGGATGATCTGAAAGACGGTGGGTCAATAATTTGGGCAGAAACCGTTGAAGCCATTAGAAGAACTAATCCGAATACGACATTAGAGACATTGATACCGGATTTCAGAGGAATGAAAAACAATATTGATCGAATTATTGACGTAGCACCAGAAGTAATATCTCATAATCTTGAAACAGTAAGACGTTTGACAAGAGAAGTCAGGATACAGGCTCAATATGACCGAAGCCTTGAAGTCCTTGCCTACCTAAAAGATTCAGGCCAGCAAAGAACAAAATCAGGAATTATGCTTGGTCTTGGAGAAAAAGAAGAAGAAGTTATTGAAACGCTTCATGACCTGCATAAGGCAAAGGTCGATATCGTTACCATAGGTCAATATTTACAGCCAAGTAAACAGCACCTTCCTGTACATGAGTTTATCAATCCTACTCAATTCGATAAGTACAAAGAAATTGGGCTCGAACTTGGATTTAAATACGTTGAAAGTGGGGCATTGGTTCGCTCCTCATACAGGGCTGAAAAGCATTTAATATAGAAAATCGTTCAAATTAACATATGATTAACAGGAATTCGATCAATTTGGTATAGATTTTGATGTTAAGGTTATGAATCAAGATTTCCCATTAATTTTGACTTCGAATGATTAATTTTGAGTTAGTAAGCTAAAAGCACCTCTTTAAAGGGGTGCTTTTAAGTTATAATAGATTCAACAATTCCATAATTTCTAATAATTCTTTTTTCCAGTTATGAATTATTAAAAAATGCTATTGTAAATATTAGTCTGAGTGCCATTTTTAATAAAAAACCCATTTCTTAATAAAATTTTAACATTTTCAATCGATTTTGGCACAAGATTTGTTAATTATACAGTGAAGCAAAATTCCCCACTAATTTTGTTTTCATTATGATTAATTTTGAGTTAGTAAGCTAAAAGCACCTTTATACTGAGGTGCTTTTTTCATTTCTATATCTTATTAAATTATTTAATCAAATTTACTTATTATCTATCAACGAATCTCATTAATGAAGATATCCGTAATAAAAATGACCGTAACTATATGTTTTATTAATTTAATTACTTAATTATTTGTGAATACAACAATAATTTCTTAATTTCGGTGTAACAAAAATTCTCACAAGATTTTGTTAACATTAATGATTAATTTTGAGTTAGTAAGCTAAAGCACTTCTGTATCCAGAGGTGCTTTATTCTTTTAAGACTTATAATCTCCCAATAAACTCTTCAACAAGCTTACTGATCATATTTTCAGAAGACTTGGCCGCAATTTGAACAGCTTCATGAGAAACTTCTTCAATTTTTCCTTCAATACCAAGATCAGTGATCACTGACAATCCAAAACACTCCATACCCATATGTTTGGCTACGATTACCTCAGGAACTGTGCTCATTCCAACTGCGTCTGCTCCCATTAGTTTAACCATACGGTATTCAGCCGGGGTCTCAAAAGTAGGTCCTTGTAAAGCGAGATACACGCCTTCTTTTATATCCAATTTATTCTCAATAGCAATAGACCTCATCAATCTGACCATTTTTAGGCTATAGGGTTCGTGCATATCTACAAATCGAGGTCCAAATCTTTCTTCATTTTCACCCCTTAGAGGATGTTCAGGCATCATGTTGATATGGTCTGTAATGATCATCACGTCACCTACCTTGAATTCTGGGTTAACTCCTCCACAGGCATTAGATACCATTAATTTTTCTATACCCAGCAACTTCATAACACGAATCGGAAAGGTAACTTCCGACATTTCCCATCCCTCATAATAATGAAACCTGCCTTGCATGACAACCACTTTTTTACCCGCCAGCTCTCCATATATTAAAGTACCTGAATGTCCAGAAACAGTACTTACCGGAAAATTAGGAATATCATGATATGGGATTTTCTTCTCTATTTTAATCATTTTCACTATTCCCCCAAGACCGGTTCCCAACACGATTCCAATTTCAGGTTTTTCTAATCCTATATCCATTAAAAACCTGGCAGTTTCCTTAATTTTTTCGTACATAATTTTGAATTATTTCATTAAACTTTTTACCCTCTTCCATTATTACTGTATTGATCGGAAGATAATACACGGGAAGAGTGACTTTAAGAAAACTTCTGACAAAGTCCTTTTCTGTTGTAAGAATTAGTTTTCTTTCATTATTCATGTCTTTAAATCTAGAGGCGATTCGCTTTTGCTCCTGCTTACCAATAAATTGATGATCAGCATATTTTATATGCTCAATATCTAATTTACTTTTCTGAAGGAATTCAACCAAAGGTTTTGAATTTGCAATTCCGGTAACCAGTAATATCTTGTGTTCTCTCAATTCATGTAAAGAAATCTTATCATCATCGGAATATATATGTTCATCATATGCTATAGCGCTGAAGAATACTTCCTGATACTTTTTGGGCGCAATCCTTTTGATGATATCCAAACGCTTTTTTTCACTTAAATTTGGAGGGCATTTACTCACAATGATCAAATCTGCTCTATCTGCTCCTTTTCGTCCCTCTCTTAAAGTACCCGTAGGTAAAAGAAAATCATCCACATACAATTTCTCAAAGGCTGTCAAAAGTATATACATTCCGGCTTTAACGTACCGATGCTGAAAGGCATCATCAAGTAAGATCAGATTAAGGTCCGGTTTAAGCTGTTGAAGTGTTTCTATTCCTCTTACCCTTTTTTCATCAACAGCAACCTCCAATCTCTTAAATTTACGATAGAATTGAAAAGGTTCATCTCCTAGTTCCAGGGCTGTACAACCGGGCGTCGCTAATACGAATCCTTTTGTTTTTCTTCCGTATCCCCTACTTAAAACCGCAGGCTGATAAGATTCATTAAAAAGTCGAATTAAGTATTCGATCATTGGAGATTTTCCTGTTCCTCCAACATTTAGGTTTCCTACAGCAATTACAGGAATATCAAAAGACTTGGAATTTAACCAGCCAATATCAAAGGCCTTATTCCGAATACTAATGATGAGTCCATAAAAAAAGGAAATGGGATATAATATTTTTCGAATCAAATTCACTTAGACCAAAATACAAAAATCCTCACGGATTATCTAAAAAGAAACGTAATCAACTACTTCCAGTCCGTAACCAATCATTCCAACTCGTTTTCCAGAATACTTACTGTTAGATATTAATTTAATTTTATTGATATTCAAATCATGAAGAATTTGAGCCCCTATTCCAAAATCTTTTTCATCCATTTTCAATAAAAGCTCAGGACTATCCTTACCAAGTTCTATATTTTTAAGATGTTTTAATCTGTTGATTAGGTCATATGAAGGATATTCCTGATTGATAAATACAATGGCTCCTTTACCCTCCTTATTGATAATATCAAACATTTTAGCGAGTTTATCATCAGGGTTGTTCATTAGGGTTCCTACAATATCATTATTGATCAATGTCGAATTTACCCTAACAAGCACTTCTTCACCTAAATCCCAACTTCCCTTGGTAAGCGCCAGATGTATCTGACCGTTAGTTGTTTGCTTATAGGCTCTTAAACAATACTTTCCAAACCTTGTTTGAACTCCAAAATCTTCAATTTTATCGATTAAAGAATCATGATTCATTCTGTATGCGACAAGATCTTCAATAGATACTATCTTAAGGTCATATTTTTTAGCTACTGTCATCAATTGAGGCAAGCGCGCCATAGTTCCGTCCTCATTAAGAATTTCCACTAATAGTCCGGCAGGCTGCAAACCCGCCAATCTGGCTAAATCAATAGCCGCTTCAGTATGTCCTGTTCTTCTTAAAACACCTCCTTCTTTGGCTCTTAATGGAAAAATATGACCAGGTCTTCCAAGATCCTCGGCCTTGGTTTCTTTCATTGTCAGTGCCTTCACTGTTTTCGACCGATCATGGGTGGAAATTCCTGTTGTACAACCGTGACCTATCAAATCAACAGAAACCGTAAATTGGGTATTGTGAAGCACCGTGTTTTTCCCCACCATCAATTCAAGATCAAGTTCCTCACATCTGGTTTCTGTCAAGGGGGCACAAATCAATCCTCGACCATTGGTTGCCATAAAATTGATCATTTCGGGTGTGACCATTTCAGCAGCAGCTACAAAATCACCTTCATTCTCTCTACTCTCATCATCTACAACAATGATCATTTTACCTGCTTTAATATCTTCAATAGCTTCTTCTATAGCATTGAGTTTGATAACAGGTTTAGTTTTATTCTCCATAAATCCCGAATTATTTTTTATCTAATTTAAATATTTTATTAATGACATTGACCATAGGCTGCAAAAACGCATCCAGGTTGAAAATACCTTTATCATTTGTTGCTCTGATCATTAACAATACCCCAAAAGGAAGTAAAACAAATGTCGCTAGCCATCCTCCAATAAACGGGGATACCCTGCCTGACTCGGCCATATTCTTACCAAATGTTGAAATAAAGAAATAGATCACAAAAATAGTAACTGCTATGATCATGGGAAGTCCAAATCCACCTTTCCTAATGATTGACCCCAAGGGTGTCCCAACAAAGAACAGCACCAAACAGGCAATCGAAAAAGCAATTCTTTTGTGAAATTCAACATTGTATCCGTTAAGGATTTTACGTTTATCTTTTAATGTTTCTTTGAAGCTTTTTAGATTTTCCAGATTTCCTTGTGCAGCGATATAAGCGTTTTTAGCCACAAGTTTTTTATCCTTATCAGTAAAATTCTCAATGATCTCAGCTTGCAGAGGTTCACCACCAACAGTATCAGTCATCAATAAATTACCCTTTAAGGTCTTATAAACGCGATCTGCCCTATTATTGACAAAAACATGATAGGGGCTTTGCAGGGAGTCTATAAAAAAGTCCAATTGATTGAGGCTCAGCATTTCCTTCCCGGTTTTATATTTCACATCATCCGGATCAAAATCTCCTATGCTCGAGACATCAATATTAACCTCATATTTGTCAAAATGTGCCTTGGTAAAAGGAGCCTTTGCTCTTGATTCAACTGTGGTCTTATTCGCAATCATATCTTCAGCGTAATAGCCGTCTTCCAGGATAAGTGTTAGGTAACGACTCCCTTCTTCTGAGACAATCTCCCCTTTTTTAGCAGTGATCACCTTATTATTTACTGTATTTGACCTCAGGTCATAAATCAATACGTTTTTCAGAAAATTGTCATCTTCTCCATACTTTTCTTCGAACTTGATACTGTAATTTGGAATTTCTGTATTAAAGGTGCCAGGAACCAGCGCTAAACCGGGCTCTTTCATTTTCATGTTATAAATCAAGTTCTTTGATTTCAAGGAAGCATATGGAAATACATAATTCAGAAATAAAAAATTGGAAAAACTTAGCACCAACATCAATATAATTAAAGGCCGAATAAACTTCTGAAGTGATATTCCCGCTGATTTTACCGCGGCAAACTCGTAGTTCTCTGCCATATTCCCCAGGGCCATGATCGACGATAATAATATAGCAATTGGCAAAGCTGTTGGGACCATCATGAGTGCCATATAGCCCAAAAATTTCAGAATGATCAGCACACTAATACCCTTTCCCGCAATTTTATCAAACTGTAACCATAAGGCCTGCATGATCAATACAAACAAGATGATAAAAAAAGTTGCCACAAAAGGCGCAAGAAAACTTTTAAGTATATATCTGTTTAGAATTTTCATACAGCACAATTCATTATATGATGATCAATTTAATTGTTGATCATATAATTCAATTCTTCATATTTTTTTTGGTCGAATGCAAAAATGGCCGCATTCATTTCTTGATTCGTTTTGATATTTTTTGCAGTCAAAATAGTGCGCGTTTGGTTGACACCGATCTCGATGACCTGATAGATATGATTTGTTTTTGTATCAATTCCTACAAGTATATTCGTAACCTCGGAATCAGTATCAATGGGTGTCAACTTCACAAACTGTATTTTTTTACCAGCTATTTGCTTTAGCTCATCCATTTTATAGGTATAGCCAGACTCATAGAAAGAGTAAAATTTTGATGGCGTAAAAGTATTTTCTTCATCAAGGTCTTCGTCAGAAATGTTGACCTCTTCATTCTCAGGGATAATGGTATAAGTCTTTGAACCGTCAAATATCTGAGTAGACCCAAACAAGTTCACTATGTATTTTTCTCCTTTAATAATGACGTCACCTGACATTTCCTGTTTAACATCTTCTGCCTTATTATCGAGTACATAGTCAAAATCCATCGATAAATTACTATAGGCACTCATTGTGCCAGATGCCTTATCCAAAATGGATTTTGCTGTTTGATCGCTTTGAGCCAGGGCCAAATCAGACCAAAATATGGTCAATACAAGTCCTATCCAAATACCTAATTTTAGTCTAATTTTGTTCATCTTCTAATAATTGTTGTAGAGAAGCCAGATCGGTTATAAGAACCTGCCTTGCCTTACTTCCTTCAAAAGGGCCAACTATATTGGCCGCTTCAAGTTGATCAATGATCCTTCCCGCTCTGTTATAACCCAATTTTAATTTTCTTTGCAATAGTGATGCGGATCCTTGTTGTGCGATCACTATCAATTTGGCAGCTTCTTCAAATAATTTATCTCTGCTTTCAATATCTATGTCAATACCTGTGCCATTTTCTTCACCAACATATTCCGGCAAATTATGGGCAGTGACATAAGCCCTTTGAGACCCTATAAAATCCGTTAAATTCTCTACTTCAGGTGTGTCAATAAATGCACATTGTAAACGTGTCAGTTCATTTCCTGTTGAAATCAGCATATCTCCTTTACCAATGAGTTGGTCAGCGCCTTGAGAATCAAGAATTGTTCTCGAATCTATTTTTGATGTTACACGAAAAGCTACACGCACAGGGAAGTTTGCTTTAATGATACCTGTGATCACATTCACGGATGGTCTTTGTGTCGCCACGATCAAGTGTATACCAATGGCCCTTGCCAATTGAGCCAATCTTGCTATTGGTGCTTCGATCTCTTTTCCTGCAGTCATAATCAGATCTGCAAATTCATCTATAACCAATACAATATATGGCAAAAATTTATGACCATTTTCCGGGTTGAGCTTGCGTGCTATAAACTTGGTATTATACTCCTTTATATTTCTTACATAGGCATTCTTGAGCAGATCATAACGGTTATCCATCTCTATACACAGCGAATTTAAGGTGTTGATCACCATCTTTGTATCTGTGATAATGGCTTCTTCAGTATCTGGTAATTTTGCGAGATAATGTCTTTCTATCTTATTGAATAACGTTAGCTCTACCTTTTTGGGATCTACCAAGACGAATTTTACTTCAGCTGGGTGTTTTTTATATAACAAGGAGGCTAACACAGCATTGAGCCCCACAGATTTTCCCTGACCAGTTGCTCCCGCCATCAGTAAATGTGGCATTTTCGCCAGATCAATAACAAAGGTTTCATTAGATATGGTCTTACCAAGCGCAATGGGAAGGTCCATTTTAGTGTTCTGAAACTTCTCTGATGACAACACGGATTTCATAGAAACAATTGAAGGCTTCTTATTTGGCACCTCAATCCCAATTGTACCTTTACCCGGTATTGGAGCTATGATCCTTATACCCAAAGCTGATAACGATAATGCAATATCATCTTCCAGATTCTTTATTTTAGAGATCCTGACTCCTGCATCCGGTACGATCTCATAGAGCGTTACCGTAGGTCCGATGGTTGCTTTAATGCTGGCGATACTAATTTTATAATTGTTTAGTGTCTCAACGATCCTATTCTTATTATTTTCTAGTTCCTGTTTATTGATATGTATGTTTTCATTGGAATAATCCTTCAACAAATTCAATTCCGGAAATTTATAACGAGCGAGCTCTAGTTTCGGATCAAATTCACCAAAGTCTTTTACCAAGCTGTTGGCCAGGTTTTTTTCTGTATGCTCCTCATGAATAGGGTTTTCCACAACGATCTCAATATCTTCTTCTACAGTTGATTCAACTTCTAAAGGTTCCTCTATAGCAATTGGATCATTTTCAGTTTTAGTTACCTCAGGCTCAAGAATAACAGCTTCGTCTTCCGTTGGTTTATTATCAATAGTTTCAAATGAATCGAGTTCTAACTCGAGTTCATTCTCAAGACTATCATAAGTCGTTGCTTTGAGAAAACCATCTTCAGTTACGTCCTCCTCAAAAATCAGGTCCTTTTTAACTTTAGGCTTAGGCTTTGGCATCCAGGATTTTACCTTAGCCGGAGTTACTTTAAAGCTGGCAATAAGGAAAACAAATAAGGAAATCAACAGCAGTAATAAAACCCCTATTCCTCCTATATAGATCTCCAGGAATTCATTAATTTCAAAGCCAACCTTACCTCCCAGTAATGGGTATTCAGGTCTTATAAAAGCCAAGCCCAGAGAAAGCCAAATCATTGTTAACATCCCATTAAACCAGGATTTAAACAATTGTTTAACAGGGATATTTAGTATGATATAAAGTCCGGTAAAAAATAATAGGATGGGAAAAATAAAGGTTGCTGCCCCGAAACCGTCAAAGACAAAGAAATTACTCAAATTTGCCCCCAATTTTCCTAATAAATTATTAGCGCTGAGCGTTTTATCTGAAAAACTCTCCAGTATACTTTGATCCTCCTTCCAGTGTAGTAAAAATGAATAAAAGGAGATGAGTAGAAAAATAGCCGACGAAAACACAAATACCCCAAAGACTAGATGCGTTTGCTGGTTTTTAAACAAGCTGACAATCCTTGATGGTTTTTTTACCTTTTTCTTAGTTCTGGAAGTTGTTTTTTTTCCTTTAGACATAAGTCACAAAAATACACAAATAATTTAGCATACAAACCTACGTATTCAAATCGAAACTAAATGAAATCTAAAGAAATTTTGGCAAGTAAATAAACAGGCCAATAATAATGGCAGTAACTGCTGCAAAGCTAACAGCACCAGCTGCAATGTCCTTGATGAAACCTATCTTCTTATCGTGTTCAGGTTGAACAAAATCACAAAGTTTCTCAATACAGGTATTCAAAGATTCCGCTACCAGAACTAGTCCAATAGCGAGAATCTGAAATAACCATTCGGTTTTTGTAATATCCATCCACCAGCCAATAAAGGATATCAAAATGCCAATCGCCATTTGAACCATAATACTGTGTTCGGTAGTGATCAACAGCCAGACACCTTTTACAGCGAATTTCAAACTTTTGACCCTTCCCTTTACAAAACCATCTTGCTGATTATCCATGGATATGCTTTAGGTACATTTACTGTGAAGCTGACCCGTCAATTATTTTAAAGCAGCCAAAGCAGCTTCGTAATCAGGCTCTTGAGTAATTTCAGGTACCTGTTCAGTATAGGTTACCAAGCCTTTCTCATCAACTATAACTACAGCTCTGGACAAGAGTCCTTTCATTGGTCCGTTTTTTATGGTAGCCCCATATCTTCTTCCAAACTTTCCCTTTGCGAAATCTGATAACGTGATCACATTCTCTATTCCTTCTGCAGCACAAAAACGAGAATGAGCAAACGGAAGGTCCTTTGTAACGTGCAATACCACAGTATTATCCAACCCGGCTGCTTCCTCATTAAACTTTCTCAATGAATTTGCACAAATCCCAGTATCAATGCTAGGAGTGATATTGATCAATACTTTTTTACCTTTAAATTCTTTTAGGCTTGCAGTTGACAGATCTGTTTTTACTAATTTGAATTTTGGTGCTTTTTTTCCAATTTTCGGCAACTTTCCAATTGTTTTAATTGAATTTCCTTTGAGTGTTATTTTGGTCATAATTTTATATTATTGATTTACTCTATCAAAGTTACATAAAATAAAAAACTCCCTAAACAATTAGGGAGTTTTTGTATGCATTAAAACTTGTAAAGTTTAACCTTACTGATCAATAGAACCCAAAACTCTTTTCATAAAGCCGTTCAATGCTTCCTTTTTAGATGCTCCTTTTTTCACTTCTGCATGTACTTCAAGTGCGCCATACATATTTGAAATTAATTCTCCAATAACATCCAATTCCTCATCTTTTAGTGAACTGATTTCTGTAAGATCCTCTAACACTTCAATGGCTTCTACCAAATAATCTTCATCATTATTCTCAATAAAAGTACTCAAATGCTTAATTACAGGTAATTTCATAGTAGTTTATTTTAGGCTAATACATTAAACGATTTCATCCACCAAGTCCTTCAACACTTCAAACTTATTGGTTTGAGTCTGATTGATCTTTTTCCCATTTACAAAAGTTGCAAAGGTTGGCAAGTTATCAACAAGCGCCAGTTTTCTTGACTCAGGGAATTTCTCCGCATCTACCAAAACAAATTCCATATCTTGGTTTTCACCAGCCAATTTCCTGAATTTTGGTTTCATAATCCTGCAATTACCACACCAGGTAGCCATGTATTGAACTACCACCTTTTGATTATTGCCAATTACTTCAGCCAAGCTATCGCTATTCAATTCTGTCATCATAAGTTATTGTTTAATGGTTCTTGTATTAAAAAAATAAATTAATGAGCACTTAAATATGAAGCTACGCCATCTCTGTTGGCCTGCATTGCATCTTTACCTTCTTCCCAATTTGCAGGACAAACTTCTCCTTTTTCCTGAACATGAGTATAGGCGTCGATCAAACGCAGATATTCACCAACATTTCTTCCTAAAGGCATATCATTTACACTCTCATGAAAGATCTTACCTTCTTCATCTATTAAATAAGTCGCTCTGTAAGTAACATAAGAACCTTCGATCATCACATTACCTGTTTCTTCATTAAAACTTTCAGAAACAATATCTAAAATTCCCAAATGAGAAGAAAGATTGCGGTTTGTATCTGCTAACAAAGGAAAAGTAACGCCTTCTATTCCTCCATTATCCTTAGAAGTATTCAACCATGCAAAATGAACCTCCGCAGTATCTACAGATGCTCCAATTACTATTGTATTTCTCTTTTCAAACTCTCCCAGTGCATCCTGAAATGCTCTAATCTCAGTTGGACAAACAAAAGTAAAATCTTTTGGATACCAAAAAAGGAGCACTTTTTTTCCGTTCTTCACCGCTTCGTCATATACATTGATCTTAAATGTATCACCCATTTCATTCATTGCGTCTACATCAAAATCTGGAAATTTTTTTCCTACTAAAGCCATAATTTATTGTTATTTAATAATTAATTAATTTTCTTTTTTTTACTGATGCAAAAATACGTTAAAATTGATGTTTTAAACTTAGCTTTCATCTCTAATTTTTATAACAAAATAGATTTTTTTTATGGCAGGAAAATAGATGTGAAATATACACTACCACAGTACTTGAATATCAGCATAAAACAATCTGAAACAGTTATTTTCTATGGCATTAATTTAATTAAAAGCAAAAAAAAAGGAGGCTTAAAAGCCTCCTTTTTACTATTACTATCATTCTATAAATGTATCACTTCATCATAAGCATCAGCCACTGCCTCCATTACTGCCTCACTCATAGTCGGATGAGGATGAATGGTTTTCAGCACTTCATGCCCTGTGGTTTCCAGTTTTCTTCCCAGAACTGCCTCTGCAATCATATCCGTTACTCCGGCTCCGATCATATGACAACCTAACCATTCGCCATATTTGGCGTCAAAGATCACCTTGACAAAACCTTCCTTGGCTCCAGATGCTGACGCTTTTCCTGAAGCTGAAAAAGGAAATTTCCCCACTTTGATATCAAACCCTTTTTCTCTGGCCTGTTTTTCAGTCATTCCTACACTGGCAATTTCAGGGCTTGCATAAGTACATCCCGGAATATTTCCATAATCTATAGGCTCCGTATGCAATCCTGCAATCTTTTCAACACAGGTAATCCCTTCTGCCGAAGCGACATGGGCAAGCGCCGGACCAGGCACTACATCACCAATGGCGTAATACCCTGGTAGATTAGTTTGATAAAAATCATTCACTAGTATCTTATCTTTATCTGTTACGATACCAACCTCTTCCAAACCTATATTTTCAATATTTGATTTGATACCTACTGCCGACAGTACAATATCTGCTTCCAGACTTATCTCTCCTTTTTTGGTTGACACAGTTGCCACAACACCTTTTCCTGAAGTATCAACTTTGGTAACACTTGAGTTTACCATCACCTTAATTCCGGACTTTTTCAAAGACCTTTCAAATTGCTTTGATACTTCTTCATCTTCCAAAGGCACCACGTTAGGTAGAAATTCAACTATAGTCACTTCAGTTCCCATTGAATTATAGAAATACGCAAATTCAACCCCAATAGCTCCTGAGCCAATGATGATCATCTTTTTTGGCTGCTTAGGCAAAACCATGGCTTGCCTGTATCCAATTACTTTTTTTCCGTCAATCGGAAGAAATGGTAATTCACGAGATCTTGCACCCGTAGCAATGATCACATGATCCGCGCTATATTCACTAACGGCACCCTTGTCATCGGTAACATCAACTTTTTTACCGATTTTTATTTTCCCAAAACCTGAAATTATATCTATCTTATTTTTTTTCATCAAGAATTGAACACCCTTGCTCATTCCCTCTGCTACTCCACGACTTCTTTTTACTACTGCCGAAAAATCCTTATCAATCTCCTTGGCCTTCAGACCATAGCTATCCACATGCTTCAAATACTCATAAACCTGAGCACTTTTTAAAAGGGCCTTTGTTGGAATACATCCCCAATTCAGGCAAACACCTCCTAATTCGGCCTTTTCAACAACAGCTACTTTAAATCCTAATTGAGAAGCTCTGATGGCAGTTACATAGCCTCCAGGTCCGCTTCCAACAACAATAATATCGTATTTCATATGTTCAAAAAATTTTGTTTTTATCTCCAGATCGACCTGATACCCGCTCATGCCGATTTTCGGAATGCAAATTTAATCAAATTTTATGGCTTTTACCGGACTAATTTTACTAACTATAAAAGAAGGAACGATTAGCATCAATAAACAGAGCAACAAGGTGCCTATATTAATCCATATCAAAGCGGAAAAGCTCAGATGAACAGGGGCCTGATTCACATAATATGTTTCAGGATTAAGCGTAATCACACCCAGGTATTTTTGAATGAGTAACAAACCAATCCCTATCAAATTACCCCAAAGTAAACCCTTGCCGATCAGAAAGGCAGCGTTATATAAAAAGATCTTTCGAATACTCCAGTTATGATTTCCCAGTGCTTTTAAAATCCCAATCATTTGAGTTCTTTCAAGGATCAAAACCAGTAAAGCCGTGATCATATTGATCCCTGCTATCAGGATCATAATTGCTATAATCACAATGATATTTGTATCAAAAAGCGACAACCATTCAAAAATGGCAGGAAATTTCTCTGCAATAGTATAGGCATTCAACGATGGATCTATCTGCTCATACACCTCGGAGCCTGTCTGATTGAGTTGATCAAAATCATGCACAAACAGTTCAAAGCCACCTACCTGATTTTCATCCCATTTATTGATCCTTTGTATATGTTTAATATCTCCAATCATAAAAGCCTCATCAAACTCTTCAAAACCAGAATTAAAAACGCCGCAAACATTAAACTTTCTCGAATTTGGCGCCTTATTAGGATCATTCTTAACAAAGAAGATATGAAACTCATCCCCTACATTGAGACTTAATCGAGCTGCTGTTTTTGCTGAGATAAGCACTTCATTGGAAACTTTAGCACCAATTTCAGGTAGTTTTCCTGCTTTGAGGTACTCCTCAAAAAAAGACCAGTGATAATCTTGATCGACTCCTTTTAAAATAATGCCTTCAAATTCGTTCGGGGTTCTGATAATTCCGGCTTTGGTTGCATATACCTGAACTTTTTTTACATTGGCTACACTTGCAAAATCAGGATAAAAATCCTGATGCTTAAAAACGGGCGTGACAGTTATTCTAGAATTATTACTGTCATAATTAATGATTTGAATATCTCCATTGAAACCAGAAATTTTTTCCTTGATCTTTTTTTGAAGGCCCACTCCTGTGGCAACAGAAAAAAGCATCACAATAATTCCTATCGCAATAGCAAGAATGGAGATTTTTATTATAGGCGACGAAACACTATTTTTGTGTTGTTTTGAAGCGATAATACGTTTGGCTATAAATAACTCGTAATTCAACTGAAATGATAAGATTGATTTTATCCAAAAATACATATTTAATTTTAGTAACTGGATTAATCGTTTTCCTTTTTATACTGTATTCCTTTAACAAATTAGCAAGTACAAATCGAGCCCCGAATGAATTTTCATCCCTGGCCGTTGCCCCAACTAAAGATCGCATGATTATCTTACCTGCTGCAGATCTTATGAACACTTATTTGCCCTATTTAGAAGGGAAAAAGATCGCTGTTGTGGCCAATCAGACCAGTATTGTGAGTAACGGTTCGCATGCAGGCCAAAAAATGTTCACCCATTTGATCGATACTTTATTGACTTATGATATTCAAATTCAAAAAGTTTTTGCACCTGAGCATGGTTTTAGAGGAAGCATTGATGCCGGAGAAAAAGTGGCAGATGATAAAGATGTTAAGACAGGCTTACCCATCATTTCTCTTTATGGTAAAAATAAAAAGCCTGGTGAAGATCAGCTAAAAGACATTGACCTTGTTTTATTCGACATCCAGGATGTTGGCGTCAGGTTCTATACTTATATTTCGACCCTGAGTTTGGTGATGGAAGCCTGTGCAGAGTCAGACATTCCTATTATCGTTTTGGATCGCCCTAATCCGAACGGACATTATATTGATGGCCCTGTTCTTGAATCAGCACACAGTTCCTTTGTGGGGATGCATGAAGTACCCTTAGTTTATGGCCTGACCATAGGTGAATACGCTCAAATGGTTAATGGAGAGGGCTGGTTAAAAGATAGTTTACAATGTGATCTTAAGGTGATCAAAAACCTTAATTACACGCATAAAAGCAATTATAGTTTACCGGTTAGACCCTCCCCAAACCTTCCTAATGACAAGTCAATAAACCTTTATCCTAGTCTCGGTTTCTTTGAAGGAACTTTGATCAATGCAGGTAGGGGAACTGAATTTCAATTTCAGCGTTATGGAGCTCCATTTTTCCCGGACAATGGATTCGCCTATACGCCTGAAGCAAATTTTGGTGCAAAATACCCTAAGTTCAAAGGTGAAAAATGCAATGGGGTTGATCTAAGCAAGGTTAAGCAACAAAACAAGGTCAATTTGACCTGGCTCATTGATGCTTTCCATAAAACCCCAAAAGACAAAAGTTTTTTTGGTGAGACTTTTACGATTCATGCGGGTACCGAAAAATTAAGAGAACAAATAGAATCAGGATTGACCGCTGAGCAGATCAGAGATAGTTGGAAGACAGATCTTGAAAAGTTTAAACAAATCCGAGAAAAGTATTTGATGTATCAGTAATTAAAGAAAGGTACTTTACTTAAAATTTTCTAATGGCAGTTTCGCCTTCAAGGTTTCCACCATATTAAATACAGCCGGGCAGACCTCCGTATTTTTTAGAGTAAGTTCAGTTAGTTGAATAAATTTCTTCCTGTTGGTATGGGGATATTCGCTGCAGGCTTTGGGCCTGACATCATAGATAAAACAGCTATTGTCATGATCCAAAAAAGTACAAGGCGCAGTTTTTAGAACCATAAAATCTTCATCATCTCTTTGTAAATACTGTTCGATAAACCGACCTTCCTTCATCTTTAAATGTTTGGAAATTCGGCTGATATCCCTTTCAGTAAAAATTGGACTGGTTGTTTTACAGCAATTGGCACAGGTCAAACAATCTGTATGTTTAAACTCGTCGTCATGAATCTCCTTCATCAATAGATCCAATCTTTTGCGTGGTTTACGCTTTAGTTTGGCGAAATATTTTTTATTCTCTACCCATTTTTCCTTCGCCTTTGCAGGTAATTCTTCAATAATTTTATCCATTTCAAATACTGCTGAAATCAAATGTACTATAACTTATCCATTATCAAGTGAAAATAATTATTTTTGCGGCTCTAAACAATGTAAACACCGTGGTTCAAAATATACTAGATTCTATAGTTAAAGAAGGAATAAAATCCATTTATAAAATTGATCTTGAAAAAGTTGAGTTTCAAGAGACAAGAAAAGACTTTGAAGGAGACATCACTATTGTGGTATTCCCGCTTTTGAAACAGATCAAAGGAAATCCCGTTGAAATAGCAAATCAAATTGGTAGTTATGTCAAAGAACATGCTGATATAGTTACTGGGTTTAATGTTGTAAAAGGCTTTCTTAATTTAGTCATTACAGACAGCTATTATGTTGATTACTTCAATGAGGTATCAGATTTTATCGATTTTGGTAAAGTCAAAGAGAAATCTGGCGCCATGATGGTAGAATATTCTTCTCCTAATACAAACAAGCCGCTGCACCTGGGTCACATTAGAAATAACCTTCTGGGTTATTCTGTAGCTGAGATCCTTTCTGCCTCAGGCAAAAAAGTATACAAAACCCAGATCATTAATGACCGTGGGATCCATATTTGTAAAAGTATGATCGCCTGGTTAAAATATGGAGAGGGGAAAACGCCTGAAAGTACGGGTCTTAAAGGTGATAAACTGGTAGGGAATTACTACGTGAAATTTGATCAGGAATACAAAAAAGAAATCGGAAACCTGGTTGCTGAAGGGAAATCAGAAGAAGAAGCTAAAAAACAGGCTCCAATTCTACTTGAAGCTCAGGAAATGCTCCTTAAATGGGAAGCTGGTGATCAGGAAACTGTCAGCTTATGGAAAAAAATGAACGAATGGGTGTATAAAGGGTTTGACCAAAGTTATAAAGAACTGGGTGTCGATTTCGATACGAATTACTTCGAAAGCAACACCTATTTATTAGGTAAGGAGGTTGTGGCAGAAGGCCTGAAAAAAGGTGTTTTTTATAAAAAAGAAGACGGCTCTGTTTGGATCGACCTGACGGATGAAGGGCTGGATGAAAAGATCGTACTGAGAGCGGACGGTACAGCAGTATATATGACTCAGGATATTGGCACCGCCATTCAAAGACTAAAGGATTTCCCGGACATTGAGGGCCTTGTTTATACAGTAGGTAATGAACAGGATTATCACTTTAAGGTATTGTTTCTTATTTTAAAGAAAATGGGATTTGAATGGGCTCAAAACCTACACCATTTATCTTATGGCATGGTGGATCTTCCTGAAGGTAAAATGAAATCCAGAGAGGGAACTGTTGTGGATGCTGATGATCTAATGAGTGAAATGACAAGAACTGCTGGTGAAATTTCTGAGGAACTGGGAAAACTGGAAGGCTATACAGCACTTGAAAAACAAGGTCTGTACAAAATCATTGGATTAGGTGCCCTGAAATATTTTATTTTAAAAGTAGATCCTAAAAAGAGAATCCTTTTTGATCCTAAAGAATCTATCGATTTTAACGGAAACACTGGACCATTTATTCAATACACCTACGCCAGAATTCAATCTATTCTTAGAAAAGCCAATTTTGTGAACAAGGAACGTATAGGAGTTGACACATTACATCCAAAAGAAAAAGAATTGCTGAAATTACTTCAGACCTATCCGGTAATTATTCAAAATGCAGCTGAAAATTTAAGCCCGGCACTTGTTGCTAACTTCACCTATGAACTTGTAAAGAGTTATAATTCATTTTATCAAAGTGTTCCTATTTTTGGCGCAGCTAAGGAAGCTGACAAAGTACTTCGGGTACAATTATCTTATGCCGTAAGTTGTGTTATAAAGTCATCCTTCAAACTTTTGGGCATTGAAGTCCCAGAAAGAATGTAAGTCAGAATAGCAAGCGAAAAGTATGCTTCTTTTTTGATTAATAAAATAAAAATTGGTAACTTCGTAAGCCTAAAACGAATAAAAATACACTATTTTATGGTGTATTTTTTTATTAAAATTATTATGAATAAAAGAAAAATAATTATCCCTCTAATTTTATTTTTGTCTTTTTATATTAGTCAGGCTCAGCTGATTATGATTGATGCTGAAACGGGAGAATACAGATACGAAGAAGTAGCAAGGGCGGAAGGAGTTAGTAGTGCTGAGATCAAAGAAAGAGCAAAATCCTGGTTGACAAATTACTACACGGAGATTGAACCAATGGTATTGGACTCTTCTAGTGTAAAGCAATTGAATACCTTTCCTTTTACATGGAAATTGATCACCAAGACCATAGAAGTGGATCTCTTCTTTGATGTCTCGATCAAAACGAAGGATAATCGCTATAAATACGATTTCAGCAATTTTAGGGTAGGAAAAATGGCAAAGGGCGACCTTCAGGCCATTGACCTAAAGACTTATATTGAAAGGTTCCCTAGTGACTACCAGATTCTTGTGGAAGAACCCATCGATACAGAGATGACCAAAGCGATTAACAGTTTGAATTTTTTTATTACGAATAATAAGATGGAGCCTGATGAGGATGATTGGTAATCTTTACAGATAGTCCAATACCCTTTCAAGAGCCATTCCCCTGGATGCTTTAATTAAAAAAGTTGTGTCCTTAAACGTGTGCTGTTTGAATAATGCTGTAAATTCATCAAAGGACTTACACAAAAACAATTCTTTTCCGGAAATTTGCGTATCAGCAAAAGCTTCTCCTATCAGGTAAACTCGATCAAGCCCTGAGCTCATGGCCTGATCAGCAATCTTTTTGTGTTCAATACTGGTATCTTTTCCTATTTCAAACATATCGCCCAATATGGCTACTTTTTTACTTGCTGATAAATTTGCAAGATTTTGAATGGCGACCTCCATGCTGTTTGGATTGGCATTATACGCATCCAGAATAACCCTGTTTGAAAGACGATTTATGATCTGTGACCTGTTATTCTCAGGCACAAACCCTTCTATTGCCGTTTTGATCTTTTCAGTTTGAATACCAAAGTATTTTCCTATACTTACCGCGGCAGCGATATTGGCAAAATTGTAACTCCCGATCATTTGACTTTCTATATGAATTCCTTCAAACGCTATACTAACGAAAGGGTCTGCAGCAAGAAAAGTCACCTCATAATCAGCCCCTGATGTCCCAAATAAAATTCTGTCCATCCCAGTTGATCTTTCCATTTGAATGGAATCCTCCATGTTCACAAAAACCTTTTTACTGTACTTTTTTAGATGCCTGTACATTTCTGTTTTACCTTCCACTACGCCTTCAAAACTGCCGAACCCTTCCAGATGGACTCTCCCAAAATTTGTGATATAGCCAAAATCAGGCAGGGCTATTTCGCATAAGTTGGCTATTTCCAGCTGATGATTGGCCCCCATTTCAACCACTCCAAAATCATGTTCAGGAGTCATGGATAATAAAGTGAGAGGCACACCTATATGATTGTTCAAATTACCTTTAGTGGCATAACAGGAGTACTTTTCATTCAATACGGCGTTGATCAGCTCTTTGGTTGTGGTTTTTCCGTTACTTCCTGTCAAGGCAAATATTGGAATTTTTAACTCTTGTCTATGGTAGGTTGCAAGATTCTGTAAACTGGTCAACGCATCCTCAACCAGGATCATCCGTTGATCAACGTTAAATACCTCATCATCAATTACGGCATAACTCGCTCCATTTTTCAAGGCATCAAGGGCATACTTGTTACCATCAAAACTTTCTCCTTTTAAAGAAAAATAAATGGCATTACTGACATCATCTCTCGTATCCTTAACGACCTTATAACTCTTTTTGTACAGGTTGTATAATTCTTTTATTCCCATAAAGTAAATGTAAAAAAAAACTCAATATCACGAATGATATTGAGTTTTTAAATCTTATGAATACGAAATCTTTATTTCGAAGCTTTTCTTCTTCTTGAGTAAGACATCTGACCCAATTTATCAGTAGCACATCTGAAACCGATAAAGTTTGTCGCCATATACTCAGGTAAATATCTTCTTTGTGCAGGATCTAACCAAAACGCTCTGTCTTTCCATGACCCACCTTTGAAAACTCTTGTTTGATCACTGATCAAAGTGTTTCTAGTTTTGGTATCATATTGCTGTATAATTAATCCGCTTTCACCAATTTGTCTTGGTATTTTTGGAGAATTGTACATTCTTGGCTTTTCTTCAGAATCATCTTCATCTTTGAAGAATTGCTTGGTAGAAGCCAAGTCACCATCACCATTATCAATATTATAGGCCTTTTCATAATTATTTCTCATAAAGGCATCTCTCTTGGTTACAGGCACATATTTAACACTACCTGGAAGATCTCTAGGAACGATCTTGCCATTATCAAGCGTATCAAATTCAACGTTATTGTAATCTACCACAACTACATTTCCTTCTTTATCTATTTGTTTCTTGTTAAAAACATTTCCTCTAAAGTAACTGAAATCATTCGCATCATTATCAATAATAGGTCTATAGACATCAGCAACCCATTCGGCTACGTTCCCACTCATGTCATACAATCCAAAAGCATTGGGCTTATATGATTTGATCTTCATGGTAATATCAGCTCCATCATTACTCCAGCCGGCTAAACCACTATAATCACCTTTTCCTTGTTTAAAGTTTGCCATTTGGTCACCTTTATACCTTCTTGACTCTTCACGAGTAGAATGACCGTTCCAAGAATATTTCTTTCTACCTCTAATTGAGTTGTATTCTCTGTTCTCGATCTCTGCTTTGGCAGCATATTCCCATTCTGCTTCTGTTGGCAGTCTGAAACGCTGTGCAAGAATACCATCAGATGTTTTCACATGACGTCCGGTAAATGATCCTTCCGATTTTTTCTCTTTCTTAGAGAAATCTCTGATTCCTTTATAATAAATACTTGAATCACCATCAAATAACAAATTTGGATTCGTTAAATATGTTTCAGTATCAAATCGATTCGCTCCTTCAACATCCAGAGAATCCATATCGAATAAAGTATGCAATACACCTTTATCAATCAGGATTTTTTCATTCACCCTGTCTGTTCTCCATTTACAAAATTCCGAAGCTTGTCTCCAGGATACACCAACAACAGGATATTCTGCATAAGCTGGGTGTCTGAGGTAATTTTCTGTCAATAATTCATTGAAACCTAAGGTGTTTCTCCAAACTAAGGTATCTGGCAATGCAGCCTGATAAATTTTTCTGTACGTGTCATCAGATGGAGGGAATACCTTTTCTAAATACTGAAGATACAATAGGTACTCAATATTTGTTACTTCGGCTTCATCCATATAAAACGAACGCACTTGTTGTTTCTGTGGTGTTGTATTCCAGTCAAACATCACGTCATCTTGTACACTACCCATGGTAAATGTACCTCCCTCTATCAACACCATTCCTGGTGGAGGTCCCTGTTCGCGGTAATTGGAATTCGCTTGAAAACCACCATACTTCGGATTGTTATACTCCCAACCCGTTAAAGTGGAAACACTCTTATTACTTTTAGAACAACTCGCCAGAAGCACGGTTGATAATAATATGAGTAGAACTTTGTTACTGTTAAACTTTTTCATAATTATTGATTACTATTTTTTAGATAAATACAAAAACTATTGATTTGGATACTATAAGGTATTCACCCCATACTTTTCCGGTTTCAATGCTTGTATAACGATTGTTTTAATTCTTTATTATGTGTAATGTTGTAAAATGTTTAATTTTGAATGATTTAAACCTCTTATGTACGTAAAAAAGCATTTTCTTTTTTTTCTAGTTTTACTTCAATGCTTGTTTTCATTCGCTCAAATTTCTGAATCCAAGACATTTACATTGTCATGGAATGATGAAAATTCCATTCGAATTAACGAGGAAACTTCCCTTCTTTTACCTTTGGTAGAAGGTAACTTTTTCGACGAAAATAATATTCCGCGTTCCACACATATATTTAACGTACAAAACAACGCAATAGTGCAGGAATACAAAATAAAAAATGTTAAATTTTCAACACTGCCAACTACCAGTTTAATAAATATTCAGGTAAACAAAATCCCTAATGAAATCCAAAGTGATTTTCTGATTACAAAAGTAAAGAATAAATCTGTAGCAATTCTGGACCTGACGCCACTTGTTCAGCAAAATGGACGTGTTCAAAAGATTGTTTCATTTACACTTGAATATACACTAAATACCAATGTAACTGGTTCTGCTGCGAAGAAAATATTTGCTTCTTATACAGACCGATCGGTATTGTCAAATGGTAATTGGTATAAATTTAAAGTCGATACAAGCGGGGTCTTTAAAATTGACAAAGATCTCTTACAGCAAATCGGAATTAATACAGCTGGTCTTGATCCCAAAAATATACGAATCTACGGTAACGGTGGAAAGATGCTTTCTCAATTAAACAGTGATTTTAGGTATGATGACCTGCAAGAAAACGCCATTTTTATCGAAGGAGAACAAGATGGTGTTTTTGACAATGAAGATTATATCCTCTTTTATGCTCAAGGGCCCCATCATTGGGAAATTAATAACAACCAGTACAAACTTTCAAAACATACTACGAATATTTATAGTGATTATGCCTATTATTTTATCACGACAGACAAAGGTGTCGGCAAAAGAATCAGTACCTCAAGCCCTATTGACCAACCTGCTAATAATCTGATTAATACATATCATAGATTTGATTTTCATGAGATCGAAAATGTGAATCTCTTTGCAAATGGTCAGCAATGGCTGGGTGAAGATTTTAGTTTTCAGGAAACCCAGAATTTCAGTTTTGACTTTAATGACCTGGATCCTAGTGAAGCAGTCAGTTTTAGGATTCGTGGTGTGGCCTTCTCAAGTTCTGATACGCAAATGACGATTCGGGTTAATGGACAGGAATTGATGGACCTGACCTACCCTCGAATACCAAGGAATTCTCTTAAAAAGGCTTCCTCCGATGAAAATACACAAGCAACACTTCTTAATAATGAGCAAATAGATGTTCAAATTACCTACAACAATGCAGGGAATCCATCTTCCCGAGCCTACCTCGATTTTATAGAAGTGATTGGTAATTGTCAACTTGTAGCTCATGGCTCCCAATTTTCTTTTTACAATTCAAATGCAAGTGATCCCGGCGGTATATATGAATATACAGTTGCTAATGTGTCAAACATCAATGAAATATGGGACGTCAGTGATCCTATCAATCCAAAAAAAATAGTCAATAGTGGCAACACCAATGATTTTATTTTCAAGGGATATGGCGGCGTAAAAACATATGCTATACTAGGCACCGAGCCATTTTTTATTCCGGAAACCATAGAGGATAATCAGATTGTCAATCAAAATCTACATGGCTTAAACGATCTTGACTATGTTATTATTAGTCGGGGATATTTACTGTCGGAAGCGGAAAGGCTTGCCGAGTATCACCGTAAAAACTCAGGCCTTAAGGTGGCTCTTGTAGATCTTGATGAAATATATAATGAATTTGGTTCAGGCTCGCCTGATTTGACGGCGATACGCGATTTTATACGATTTCTTTACCTCAACGCTTCAAGTGAGCAAAGCAGGATCAGGTATGTATGCCTTTTCGGTGATGCCTCGTTTGATTTTAAAGATAGGATTACTGACAACAATAATATAGTACCCGCCTTTCAGTCATATGAAAGTTTTAATCTTGCCACAGGCTATGTAACAGATGACTATTTTGGAATGATGGATAGTAATGAAGGTAATCTTGGAAGCGCCGATATGCAGGATGTGGCTATGGGCCGATATCCGGTAACATCCTTAAAGGAAGCCAGAGAAAGCATCGATAAAACACTAAACTATTACGCTAATGCATCTTTAGGTAACTGGAGAAATACCATGACCTTTGTTGCTGATGATCCTGATGATGATGGTGAATTTATTTTACAGCAAGGACTTGATTTGATTACACAAGAAATTGATGAGAAAAAACCTGCCTTTAACATAAAAAAAATCTATGCTGATGCCTATCAACAGGAATCCTCAGCTGGAGGAGAACTGTATCCCGCAGTAAATGAAGCTATTAATAACGCCGTTGAAACGGGAACACTGATGCTAGACTATTTCGGACATGGAGGAGTAAATGGCTGGGCCGCGGAAAGGATCCTGGAAATTCCTCAAATTCAAAATTGGAATAACTTTAACAGCCTCCCTCTTTTCGTTACGGTTACCTGTGAATTTACAAGATTTGATAATCCAAGCAGACTTTCAGCTGGAGAATATACTTTATGGAATGCTCAAGGTGGGACATCTCACTTGATCTCTACAACCAGAGAAATTTTTATCAGTGCAGGAGATGTCTTTAATCGAAACCTGATCAGAAACCTGTTGAATTTTGAAGGACAGGATCACAGTATTTCGGAAGCACTGATGTATAGCAAACATCAATTCTTCACTTCACAACGATTTTTTATCTACAGTTTTGGTGATCCAGCCATGAAATTGGCCCAAGCCAAACCCAGTATCAAGCTCACAAAAATGAATGAGGTAGAACTCAATAAAAGTCGTGATACTTTAAAAGCCTTATCAAGAATTAAGTTTGAAGGCATCATCACAGATCAGAACGGGCAGCCCCTTACTAATTTCAATGGTACCCTATCAGCGACTATTTATGACAAACCCCTTGATAAAACAACGCTTGACAATGACAATCTTGGCAAAAAAATGGAGTTTACAGCCATTGAGAGTAAAATTTTTAGTGGAAGAGCCAGTGTAAACAATGGTCAATTTTCCTTTGATTTTATTGTTCCCAAAGATATTCGAATCGCCTATGGAAAGGCGAAAATCAGTCTTTATGCCGATAACCTCATTTCTGATAGAAACGGCTCGGATCTGACTATCACAATTGGTGGTATAGATACTGATGCCCCTGCAGATTCGGAAGGTCCACAGATCATGCTTTTTATGAATGACGAATCTTTTGTTGACGGGGGGAATACAAGCTCCTCTCCGGTTCTTTATGCCATTCTGGAAGACAATTCAGGAATCAACACCTCTATTACGGCAGTTGACCATGATATTATAGCCATTTTGGATGATGACAATAACAATCCTTATGTCTTAAATGACTACTTTGAAACAGAGTTAAATGACTTCCAAAAAGGAAAAGTTAAGTTCCCTTTTCGCGATCTGGAGCCCGGTTTACATACAATTAAATTTAAATGTTGGGATACATACAATAATCCATCAGAATCAACGTTAAGTTTTATTGTAGTCAATGACAATGACTTAATATTAAGTAATGTATTAAATTATCCGAATCCGTTTATAAATTATACTGAATTTTGGTTCAATCACAATAAACCAAACGAAACACTTGATGTTCAGGTACAAATTTTTACGGTTTCAGGTAAACTTATAAAAACCCTTAACCGATCTGTGCAATCAGACGGACTTTTATCCAGGGACATTTCCTGGAATGGTCTGGATGATTTTGGCAATAAAATTGGTAAGGGCGTTTATGTATACAAACTTCATGTTAAATCTCAAATATCAAATGCGCAGGCAGAAAAATTTGAAAAACTTGTCATATTACAATAACAATTTAGATCTGAATCCCTAAAATCCTAATTATTAGATGAAAAAAATAAGTCTAATTGCCATCGCTACTCTTCTTGGAATTTTTAGTTCGTATGCACAAGATGAAGTTAATCCTATTACAACTGCTGCACCATTTTTATTAATTGCACCTGATGCCAGAGCGGGAGGTCTCGCTGATATGGGGGCTGCCACATCTTCTGATGCCAGTTCAATGCATTATAATGCTGCCAAATACGCTTTTTCAGAGTCGCAGTGGCAAATAGGTCTCAACTATACACCTTGGTTAAGAAACTTGACCAACGATGTGAGTCTAACCAGTTTATTTGTTTCTAATAAAATTAACGAAAGAAGTGCCTGGGCAACCAGTCTTACTTATTTTTCTCTGGGCTCCATTGAACTAACAGACGGATCGGGTATAAGCCTCGGTTCTGAAAATCCAAATGAATTTGCTATTGATGGTGCATATGCTCTAAAACTAAGTGAAGTGATCTCCATGGCCGTAGGATTGAGATTTATACATTCAGATCTGGCAGTCAGGGTAGACAATTCAGAAATTCAAACTGTAAATACTTTCGCTGTTGATGTTTCAATGTTTTATCAGAGTCAGGAGTTACCTTACGGAAATTTTAATGGTAGATGGCGAGCCGGAGCGAATTTATCGAATATGGGACCAAAAGTTGAACTTGTTCTGGGCGGAGAAGAAAGCTTTATTCCGACAAACTTAAAATTAGGAGGTGGATTTGATTTTATCCTCGACAATGCCAATACAATTACAACGAATCTTGAGATTAATAAATTATTGGTTCCTACCCCTCCAATCAGAGACAATGCCACCGGAGAAATCATTGCAGGTAAAGATGATAATGTAGGCTTTTTGCAAGGTATGTTTCAGTCTTGGTATGACGCTCCCAGAGGTTTTGAGGAGGAAATGGAAGAATTCATCTGGCAGGCAAGTGCTGAATATTTATATAACGAAGTGTTTTCTGTGAGAGCGGGTTATTTTCATGAATCTGCCAACAAGGGAAACAGGCAGTTCTTTACCTTGGGTACAGGATTTAAATTCAGAAGCACAACCCTAGATGTTTCTTATTTGATCAATGCTTCAGACGTCAACAATCCGTTGGAAAGTACCTTAAGATTCTCATTGACGATCAATCTGGGTGATTCATATGCATACTTCTAAAAAGGTAGCATGAACATGGTCATAAGGACCGTTTAATACAAAAGTGTTTAAATTAGGATGCTTTGAATTTTAGGATTGAAAGTCCTATATTTAAGGAAAATAATTTTTAATCCGGCCTCTTTATGCATGATCATGAGATTTCAACAAAATTTACAGTATTTGATAGTTCAAAAGAACTATCAATTGCTGAGCAGAAATTACTTGAAACAGCGATAGCGATTAGAGACAGTGCTTATGCTCCATACTCAGGTTTTCTGGTAGGTGCTTCGGTTCTTATGCAAAATGGTGATGTTTTTTCGGGTAATAATCAGGAAAATGCGGCTTATCCTTCTGGGATCTGTGCTGAAAGAGTTGCTATTTGGAGTGCTATGGCTGCTTTACCCAAAGGAAGAATCAAAAAGATCTTTATTTCAGCTCGTTCTGAAAAGACATTGGTTGACAGACCTGTTGCTCCTTGCGGGGCATGCAGACAAGCCATAGCCGAATATGAAACAAAACAAGACGAAAATATCGAAATCTTTTTTACTGGTGAAACAGGCAAGATCGTTAAGGCGAATTCAATAAAAGATCTGCTTCCCTGGATGTTTGATAATTCTATGTTATCATGAACCGCGACATCAATTCTCGAGAGGACCTTTTGACCATTGTTCGTGATTTTTATGAATCACTTTTTCAAAACGAAGAATTAAAACATTTTTTTG
Source organism: uncultured Flavobacteriaceae bacterium (assembly GCA_905479625.1). Lineage (GTDB taxonomy): Bacteria > Bacteroidota > Bacteroidia > Flavobacteriales > Flavobacteriaceae > Lutimonas. The sequence continues at coordinate 63,401 of CAJQNF010000061.1, forward strand.
AAGATTTTAAGGAAGAAAAAGCTTTAGAACATCATTTAGCGACTTTAGTCGATTTTTGGGATAACACCTTATTTTATTCAGGGAGTTATAAAAAAAACGCTATGAAACCTCATATAATGCTCCATGACCAAAATCCTTTAAAAAATATTCACTTTAAGCATTGGTTGGCACTATTAACCAAAGCCATTGACAAGAACTTTAAAGGGGAAAATGCTGAAACAATGAAAAACAGGGCACTTTCAATTGCTACAGTGATGAAAATAAAATTTGGGATTGAGTAAATTCGAAATTTCTATCCCTTTTATTATGCGTGCATAGCATCTTTTATTATCTTTGTCGCTGACAAAATTGTCATAAACCTCATCCAATGAGTACAATCATCACCGGTACCGGTAGTTATATTCCTGAAGATATTAAACCAAATGATATTTTCCTTAAAAATAAATTTTATGACGCCGGGCACCTCCCGCTAGAAGACAATAATGAGCTAATTATTGAAAAATTTAAAAACATCACAGGAATAGAAGAACGCAGGTACCTGTCATCTGACCTTTCAAACAGTGATATTGCAGCTATTGCCGCTAATAGAGCCATTAAGAATGCTAAAATTGATCCGGAAACCATTGATCAACTTATCGTTGCACACAATTTTGGAAATGTCATTAATGACAACCGGCAGTCAGATATGCTTCCGAGCATCGCTTCTAAAGTAAAAAACCTGCTGGGCATTGAGAATCCAAACTGTGTTGCATATGACATTATTTTTGGTTGCCCCGGTTGGATCCAGGGAATCATTCAAGCTGATCAATTTATTAAAACAGGCATGGCATCCAGGTGCCTTGTCATTGGATCTGAAACTCTTTCCAGGATCATTGATCCACACGACAGAGATTCCATGATATATTCTGATGGAGCCGGTGCTTGTATTTTAGAAAAGGGTAGTGACCCGGAAAAAGGGATCATGAGCTATGCCAGCCAAACCTTTACAGCAGTAGAGGCAAATTATATTTATTTTGGGGAATCAAATAAAAACGGGTCTGAAGAAGATACATATTTCCTTAAGATGCAAGGAAGGAAAATATATGAATTCGCTTTGAATAATGTCCCGGTCGCCATGAAATTAGCCTTGGATAAATCGGGTATTCAGATCAATAAGGTCAAAAAAATTCTAATTCATCAGGCCAATGAAAAAATGGATGAAGCCATCATTAAAAGGTTTTTTCGTTTATTTAAATCAGCAGTGCCTGAGGGAATTATGCCAATGAGCATCAATAAATTAGGAAATAGCTCTGTAGCAACCGTTCCCACCCTACTCGATCTGATTCTTAGTGGAAATCTTGATGGCCACCATATTGCTAAAGGTGATGCCATCATCCTGGCCTCTGTAGGTGCCGGTATGAATATCAACGCAATAGTATATCAATATTAAAATCCTGTACAATATTTTATTATTGTGATCTGTAATTCTCAAAAATGGTTATTTTTGCCGCAGACAAAATACTTCTTATGCAATTAACCGATCAAGCCAAAAAACACTTACTTGAAGCCTCAAAATGGGCTAATTTCATTGCCATTGTAGGATTTATAGCAATCGCATTATTAATCATCATGTCCTTTTCTATAGGAAGCATTATGGCTAGTCTACCTGATGGGGCATTGGGAGGCTTATCTCCGAAATTCTTTTCATTTTTCTATCTTATAGCGGCCGGCATCTATTTTATTCCAGTATTCTTTCTTTTTCAATTTGGTCAAAAAACAAAACAGGCACTGTTGCAGGATGATCACAATTTACTGACCTTTGGTTTAAAGAAATTGAGAGCACACTACAAGTTTGTTGGGGTTCTGTTCATTATTTTTATAGCCCTTTATTTTGTCCTGATCCTGTTTGGTGCCTTTGGTGCAATATTAGCAGCCTAAGCACTATATCAACTGACTTAGATCACTATTAACGGGTAACTCAAAAGGCTTCTTATCCTTTTTAAACACCCTTGCATTTAATCCACCTTTTAATAGCATTTGATCTCCTTTTACAGCTATCCAGCTTCCTTCCCGAAGACCGATTACCGTTGTATCATTATAAGTATGA
>CAJQNF010000062.1 GCA_905479625.1 uncultured Flavobacteriaceae bacterium
GTATATAAAGCTTTCCTTGAAGGTGATTTCTTTTTCCTTATTTCGCGCCAAATACCTGGCAACATACATCATCAAGACAACTGAAGCCAGTGTAGAGGTTTGAAAACCAATTCCAATAAATGGAATACTGATCCATCTACTGGCATTTGCCCCATCGATCACAGTTCCCTGAGTAAGGGTATATATAAGAAGTAATATGACCACAGGAAGCATCAAGACCGACAAACCACTGAAATACCTGTAAGGAATTTTATGGGTAGTATAGACGATGACAAATCCCATAACTAATAAGATAGCATGTTTCAACAAATATCCAAGAGTTGACCCTTTTCCGGCTACATATACCAGATTTGTGCTGGCACTGTATACAGGAAGAAAAGAAAATATGGCCAGCGCGGCAACGATTGCCCAGATGGTCTTATCTCCTTTAATATTGTCAAAAAGTCTTGTCAGCATACTACTATTCGTTTTTATAATTGTCTTACAGCTTCTTTAAAACGCTTACCTCTTTCTTCAAAATTTTCGGTTAAATTCTCACAGGCACCTGCTGGAGAAAAAAGAACAGTTTCTCCTTCTCTACTTAGTTTATAAGCTATCTTAACAGCATCACTAATACTATTAGTCTCGATCATAAAATCAACCACATTTCCAAAAGTCTCAATAAGTTTATCGTTGTTGGCTCCCAAACAAATTATGGCATTTACCTTTTCATTCACCAGAGGTAATAACATATCATAACTACTCTCTTCATCCAAACCACCTGCAATCCAGATCGTAGTATGTTCCATACTATCCAAGGCATAAAAAGTGGCATTGACATTAGCCGCTTTCGAGTCATTGACATATTGTGATCCATTGATTGTCAAGACATTCTCAAGCCTGTGCTCTTCATTTTCAAAATCAGCCATACAATTACGAATGGTTTCCTTTCTTACCCGCATTAAATCGGACAACGTGCTGGATGCCATAGCATTCTTTACATTAAAATTGGTTTGTAAAGCAAATGATGAAATACTCATGTAGTTTCTATTTAATTGTTATTGTTGACTTATCTTACTTTTAAAGTTAAAATTGAGATCACGGCCAATAAAATGCCAACGATCCAAAACCTGGTTACTATTTTACTTTCGTGATATCCTCGCTTCTGGTAATGATGGTGAAGCGGCGCCATTAGAAAAATTCTTTTTCCAGCACCATATTTTCTTTTTGTAAACTTGAAATAGGACACTTGAATCACTACCGACATATTTTCAGCCAAAAAGATTCCAGCAAGTATGGGGATCAAAAATTCCTTTCTTACTGACAGGGCTATTACTGCGATGACCGCACCAATGGTCAAACTACCTGTATCTCCCATAAAAACCTGGGCAGGATAGGTATTATACCAAAGGAACCCAACGAGTCCTCCTACAAAGGCACTGATGAAAATGGTTATTTCACCCGAATTGGGTATATACATCACATTGAGATAATCAGCGAATATGATATTACCGGAGACCCAGGCAAAAATAGCCAGGGCCAAAACGATGATTGCCGAACTTCCGGCCGCAAGACCATCTATCCCATCTGTTAAATTCGCACCATTTGAAACTGCGGTAATAATAAAAATCACTACGATCACAAAAAACAGCCATACGTAATCCTTGGTCCACTCGCCCATCCACGTAAGCAGGTTGGCATAATCAAATTCATTATTCTTTACAAAAGGAATGGTCGTTTTGGTCGATTTCTCAGCATCACTGAACCTATTTGATGAAATGGTGATGTCCTGACTGATCACAACCTCTCCGTGTCTTAATTTTTCCTTAATCACAACATCCGGATTAAAATAAAGCATCAAACCCACAAAAATCCCTAAGCTTATCTGGCCCACTATTTTAAATCTCCCCTTGAGTCCTTCCTTATTCTTTTTAAATACTTTGATATAATCATCTATAAAACCGATGGTTCCCATCCATAGTGTGGTCACAATAAGAATGATGATATAAATATTATCAAGTTTAGCAAAAAGAAACACCGGGATCAAAGTCGCCAGAATGATGATCAATCCACCCATAGTAGGAGTTCCTTGCTTTTGAATCTGACCCTCAAGTCCAAGATCCCTGACTGATTCTCCAACCTGAAGATTTCTCAGTTTATCTATGATCTTACGACCATAAATCGTGGATATCAATAAAGAGAATGCAAAAGCCAATGCCGATCTAACCGAGATATATTGAAACAACCCAGTTCCAGGCAGGTTTGTATTTTGGTCTAAGAATTCAAATAAATAATATAGCATTCTCGGTTTTTATTTGTTCAGTTCAGTTAGTATTTGATTCGTTATTTCAAAATCATCAAAACCGGTCTTATGATCTCCAATGATCTGGTAGGTTTCATGACCTTTTCCCGCAATCAGTATGATATCTCCCTGTTGTGCTAATTTGCAAGCCGTTTTAATAGCCTGTTTTCTATCAATAATGGATATGGTTTTTTTATAGTTTTCCGGACGGACACCTGCTTCAACTTCATCAATGATCTGCTGAGGATCCTCACTTCTTGGATTATCTGAAGTAAAAACCACCTGATTACTGAGGCTTGAAGCGATGTTTCCCATTTTAGGTCGCTTGGTTCGGTCTCTGTCTCCTCCACAACCCACTACGGTAATCACTTGCTCATTAAAGGTTCTGATCGAATTGATTGTTTCCAAAACATTTTTTAATGCATCCGGAGTATGTGCATAGTCAATAATGGCATTCACACCGCCCTGAGACACCGCATGCTGAAATCGTCCCGACACATTGTCAAGTTCACTCAGAATTCTAAGGTTCTCATATTTTTCAATTCCTAACAAATCAGTTGTCGCATAAATAGCCAGGAGATTATAAGCATTAAAAGAACCGATAAGCTTGGTCCAAACTTCTTGTCCATTAATATTCAACAACAAACCATTGAACTGGTTTTCTATAATTCTGGCTTTATAATCTGCCTCCGTTTTAAGGGCATAACCATATTTTTTGGCTTTCGTATTCTGAAGCATTACATCTCCATTCTTATCATCAAGGTTGACAAGGGCAAAAGCCGTTGATGGTAAATGATCAAAAAAGGATTTTTTAACATCTCTGTATGCTGCAAAAGTTTTATGATAGTCTAAATGATCATGGGTCAGGTTTGTAAAAATCCCTCCCTTAAAGATTAATCCTGAAGTACGCTTTTGGTGAATTCCATGAGAACTTACCTCCATAAAACAATGACTCACTCCTTGATCTACCATCTCTCTCAACACTTTATTTATCGTAAGAGAGTCGGGAGTTGTATGGGTTGCAGGGATATCTTTATCACCGATCAGAATCTTAATTGTTGAGATCAATCCACTTTTACATCCAGCTTTTTGAAATTGATCGGCAAGCAACGTTGCAATAGTCGTCTTACCATTAGTGCCGGTAACACCAACCAGCGTCAGTTCGGCCGAAGGAATGTCATAAAAGTTAGAAGCGATAATAGCTAAAGCTTCGTTGCTATCATCCACTTGTACAAAAGTAACTCCCTCAGGTGTTTCCATTGGAAAATCATGACATACAATGACCAAAGCGCCATCGGAAATAGCACCGGTAATAAAAGTATGACCATCAACGATGAGACCCTTTTGAGCCACAAACAAAGATCCGGGAGTGATATTCCTGGAATCAAACTCCACCGAATGCACATCAATATTAGTCGACCCTTTTACTGATTCAACTGATACTCCGTACAATATGTCTTTTAACTTTTTCAACTTAAGACAGTTCCAATTTGATAATATCCCCTTTTTTCAAGGTCGATCCAGCCTTAATTGACTGAGATTTAACTTTTCCTATTCCCTTCATATTCACCTTAAAACCCATATTTTCTAAAAGGGAGACGGCATCCATTCCAGGCATATTTCTTACGTCTGGCACTTCAGTATAGGATTCATTCGCTTTTTTATAATACCCGTCATAAGCTTCATCCATCTTTTTAACCTGCTCAGCAAATTTCACTTCCTCTTCCACCGGGGTATCTGTATAGATTTTTCTGGCAATTCGCTCAAATACCGGAGCAGCAACAATATTGCCGTAATACCCTTTCTTTTTGTTTGGCTTATGAATAACTACAATACAGGAATACTTGGGCTCGTCTGCAGGAAAATACCCCACGAATGATGAAATATACTTGGTATTGTCTGTCCAGTATTCTGTCTGACAGGTGCCTGTTTTTCCTGCCATTGAAAAGTTCGGATCGAAAATATTATCTGCTGTACCTCGCTTTACAACATTCAGCATCATCTCTTTTACCTTATCAATAGTTTCCTGAGAGCAGATCTGAGGATGCATGATCTCTTTTTCAAATTTGGTCACTACGTTACTTTGCGCCCTGATCTCTTTAACAAATCGGGGTCTGACCATTTCACCATTGTTGGCAATAGCATTGTAAAAAGTCAGGGTCTGAAGCGGCGTAAACGAAACCCCATAACCATAGGCCATCCAAGGAAGCGACAAACCATTCCAGCTTGCCTTATCCTTTGGATTTGGTATTTTAGGTTGCCCTTCACCTTTGATTGGCAGGCCTATTTTTTGCCCCACCATCATTCTTTCAAGGCCTTGGATAAACTTTTCAGGACGATCCTTGTAGTTCTCATCTATAATCTTAACGATTCCTACATTTGATGAAACCTCGAAAACTCTTGCGGCCGAAATTTCACCATAACCCCCATGATGCGAATCTCTCACTGGCTTGCCGTGAAATCGGATCACTCCTTTTTCTGTATCGATGATGTCGGTAGTATCAATTACTTTATCTTCCAAAGCAACTACCATCCCCATAAGTTTAAAAGTAGAGCCGGGCTCATGAGATTCATAGATCGCATAATTTCGCTGCTCGAAATAAGTGCCTTCAGAGGTTCTTCCCAGATTTGAAATGGCCTTGACCTCACCTGTTTTCGTCTCCATAACCACCACCGAACCATGATCAGCTTCAAATTTCTCCAACTGGGCCAACAAAGCGTGATGTGCCACATCCTGAATCTTAAGATCTATTGTGGTGATGATATCTTTTCCGTCAATGGGCTCAATTTCATTATTGTCATTTAAAGGCTTCCATTGTCCTTTGGCAATTTTCTGCTTTAAGCGCTTTCCCTTTTTCCCTCTGAGGAATTCATAAAAACTACCTTCAATTCCTACGCGACCTCTGTAGTCATCGTAACCAACCGCTCGCTCAGCAATCTTTCCTATCGGATGCTCTCTCACAGTACGCTGTTCCATGATCAAACCTCCTCGATACGTACCTAATTTGAAAATAGGAAATTTCTTTAATCGCTGATAATCATTATAACTCAGATTCCTGGTAATAAACAGGTACCTGTTCTTATTTACTCTTGCCTTCCTGATCTTATTTTCATAATACCCGGCAGATTTACCAAGCATTTCAGACAAGGCGATACTCAAATCTTTAATCCCTGCTTCAAATGCATCATCAGAAACAGTTACGGCATCCATTCTTATGTCAAATCTGGAAACCGAGGTGGCCAATAAACTCCCGTCAGCTGTATACACACTTCCCCGATTGGCGGCAATCTCAAAAGTTTTTACGGTTCCCTGCTCCGCTTCAACCCGATATTTATCGCCATCAATATGTTCTATCTCAATAAGCTTATAAACGATAGCAACGGCAAACAAGAACAAAAACCCGGTAAGCAGGTAGAGTTTATTTAATATTTGTTTCTTTTCGACAGCCATGGTTAGTTGCTAATGATCACCTTGATCTTTTGAGGTGGTATTTGTGAAACATACAGTCCGTTATCTGCAAGCCTTTTAGAAATGCTCGACTCCATTTTTAATTTCATTAAATCGGATCGTGTTGCCACAAACACGGAATAGAGTTTGCGTTTTTCTTTGTTAAGCGTTGAAATACTCTGAACTTTTCTGTCTATTTGATGAGAGCTGGTGATCATCAAAAGGGCAAGAAAGGTTAGAAATATAATAAAGCCCCAATTCTTCTTCGCATCCTCATCCACCAGAAATTTTCCCTTAAGAATGTTGTACAAGGTTTGTTTGACTTTTGACATTTTGAGTTATGACTTCTAGTTTGATTAATTTTTTTCTGCTATTCTTAACTTGGCGCTTCTTGCCCTGTTATTCTTTTTTATTTCTTCTGCTGACGGAATGATCAGTTTTCCCACCTTTTTAAAAGGGACACTTACGTTCCCATAAAAATCCTTCTCAGCTTCCCCTTTAAATAATCCAGATTGAATAAATCTTTTTACCAATCTGTCTTCTAAAGAATGGTATGAGATTACACTCAACCTCCCCTTTTTATCTAGCAAATCCGGCGTTTGTAATAAAAACTCCTTTAACACTTGCATCTCCTGATTCACTTCTATCCTGATCGCCTGAAAAATCTGAGCAAGAATCTTGTGCTCTTTTGGCTTGGGTAAAAATTTCTGCAAAACTTCTTTCAATTGAAAGCTTGTTTTTATCGGGCTACCCTCTCTGGCTTTCACTATTTCTCTTGATAGCGCTCTTGAATTTCTCAACTCACCATACTGAAACAAGACCTGAGCGAGTTCCTCTTCCTTATATTTGTTAACTACTTCGTAAGCAGATACTGCATCACTTATATCCATCCTCATATCAAGCTCTGCATCAAATCTTGTGGAAAAACCACGGGCAGCACTATCAAATTGATGTGAAGAAACACCCAGATCAGCCAAAATTCCATCAACTTTCTTGACTCCATAAAATCTCAGAAATCGACCAATGAACCTAAAATTCTCATTGATCAACACAAAACGCTCATCCTGAATTTCATTCCTCAAGGCATCAGCATCCTGATCAAAGGCAAACAATCTTCCCTGGTCACCAAGTCGTTTCAATATTTCTTTTGAGTGCCCTCCACCTCCGAAGGTGACATCCACATAAATACCATCTGGTTTGATTTTTAGACCATCAACACTTTCAAAGAGCAGCACAGGATCATGATAACTCATTATCGTTATCATTTACATTACCCATTACATCTTCAGCCAGATCAGCAAAATCAATCGCTGCGTCATCTATGGCTTTTTCATATTTATCCTTATCCCAAATTTCAATGATATTCACCGACGATGAGAGAACAACTTCCTTGGTAATTCCTGAAAACAAATGCAGATCCTTAGGGATCAGCATTCTTCCCGACACATCTAGCTCCACAACTTTTACACCTGCGGTAAACCTTCTGATAAAATCATTATTCTTCTTTACGAATCTGTTCAACTTGTTTACTTTCGTCATCATTTCATTCCATTCCTTCATGGGGTACAACTCCAAACATGGCTGAAAAACAGAACGCTTTAAAACAAAACCATCCTGTAGTATACTGGATAGTTGCTTCTTAAGTGGAGATGGCAGCATCAAACGTCCTTTGACGTCTGCCTTACATTCATATGTACCGATTAGATTTACCACTTTAAGCCCTGAAAATTGAATTATTATGACAAATATATGGATTTTTACCACTTTTTACCATTTTTTACCACTTTGTTGATAACTTTCTTTATATTAGCCTAAGTAATTGATTTAATGACCATTAAATAATCAGGAGTATTTTTGTGAAAAATAATTTGAACTAATGAATAGAAAATTAGTACTTTGAAGCAAATTATTTAAATTTGCAAATCGCATAGAATTTAGATCGTAAATGAAATATACCCTTAAAAAAGAAAATGGCTATTCTTATTTGGAATCCGGGGAAGGAACCCCTTTGATTATTCTACATGGCCTAATGGGAAACTTAAGTAATTTCGATGGAGTTTTTGACCACTTTTCAGATCTGGGCTACCAAGTCATTATGCCTGAACTTCCCATTTATACTTTACCACTTTTAAAGACCAACGTCAAAAACCTGTCAAAGTTTATCAAAGACTTTGTTAAGTTTAAAGGTATTGACAATTATATACTCATGGGCAACTCCCTTGGAGGTCATATTGCGCTGTTTCACACAAAGTTGAATCCAAAAAATGTGAGTGGACTGGTACTGACTGGAAGCTCAGGCCTCTACGAAAATTCTATGGGTGAAAGTTACCCAAAAAGAGGGGATTACGAGTACATCAAAAAGAAAGCACAGGATGTTTTTTATGATCCTGAAATTGCTACAAAAGAAGTTGTTGACGATGTTTTTGACACATTAAACAACCGCAACAAACTGATCAGAACCATAGCTATTGCCAAAAGTGCCATTCGTCACAACATGGCTAATGACTTGCCGAAAATGACAGTACCAACCTGCTTGATCTGGGGAAAAAATGATACTGTAACGCCTCCTTCTGTTGCAGATGAATTTGATAAATTGTTACCAAATTCTGAGCTGCATTGGATCGATAAATGCGGACATGCTCCAATGATGGAACGTCCTGACGAATTCAATGAATTGTTGGAACCCTGGCTTACCAAAAATTTTAGGAAATAATTTTTTCGCTCATTTAGATACATCCAATGAACGCTAACCTATGATCATGGAATTTTTTCTATGAAATAATGATGTGTCCTTGTATCTTTGCTTCTGTCTAATATGGTAAGCGAAAATTCAATCGAAAACAACCATGAAAATAAAATCAGCCGAATTCGTAATCAGTAATACAGACGTCTCTTTATGTCCAAAAGATAATTTACCTGAATATGCCTTTATTGGAAGGTCAAACGTAGGCAAATCTTCGCTGATCAATATGCTTACCAATCATAAATCTTTGGCTAAAACATCGGGTAAGCCAGGGAAAACACAACTAATCAATCATTTTATCATCAATAAAAACTGGTTTTTGGTTGATCTTCCGGGTTACGGCTACGCCTCAGTATCAAAAGACAAAAGAAAAACTTTTCAAAATTTCATCAGAGATTATTTTAATAGAAGAATGCAACTCGCATGTACGTTTGTATTGGTTGACAGCAGGCATGCTCCGCAGCAAATCGATCTTGATTTTATGGAATTTCTAGGAATCAATGGTATCCCTTTCTGTATCGTTTTTACAAAAGCTGATAAATTGAATAAATCAACCTTGCCGAAAAATATTGAGATCTATAAAAAAGAATTGTTAAAAGGCTGGGAAGAATTACCTACCTATTTTATTTCTTCATCTACCGACAAAACAGGACGAGATGACATTTTGAAATTTATTCAAAATGTGAATGAAAGTATAGAATAAGCAGGTTTTTTCTTAAGGCATACCCTGGCGCATTCTCCCTCCTTTTGCATGCATCTCTTTCTCATGCGCAGCAAACCATGTTGGCTCTTCTAATTGATTGTCATAGACATAGGAGGCAATCTTGCGCATATCACTTTCAGCAAATGACTGCTTGGGCATTAGTTGAAATTTATCCACAGCCCCGCGCATCAGTGCTTTATCCTTGTCGGGATTCATGGTCCATGAGACCATAGCTTTTACAAATTCATCTTTACTGGTATAGCTTCTTCCATAACGCAATTTTACCGCTGCCATAGGAGGGGCAATGATCACATCATGAGAAGATGAAACCGGACTATGACAAGCGTAACATTGATTTTTTAAGAGTTGGTAAGCCTCAGAAGAGTCGTAAGTCAAATCTTTAGACTCAGCATCAGCTACTTCTAGGGGGTTTTCTTTTTTATCCGCGCAAGATAAAAAAAATAACATGCTCAAAATCAAGTATATAAAATGTTTCATTGCATATAATATTCATGGGTAATACACAATAAAGTTACTCATTACCTTCATCATTCTCTTGTCAATTTATGTGACCTGAGTCACTAATTTCATTCATTTTTTAATAGAAAACCATAGCAAATATAATTCGTATTTTTACCGCTTATAGATCCAAATAATGCACAGTACAAAAGACAATTTACAAGTACTTTTTGAAGACAATCATTTGATCATCGTCAATAAAAAAGTAGGTGACATTGTTCAAGGCGACAAAACCGGGGACAAACCCCTGAGCGAGGTTGTCAAAGAATATATCGGAGATAAATATGGAAAACCTGGGAAGGTTTTTTTAGGAGTAGTTCACAGACTAGACAGGCCTACTACCGGAATTATTATTTTTGCTAAAACCAGTAAAGCACTGGAAAGAATGAATAAAATGCTAAGGGAAAAAAATATACAAAAAACCTATTGGGCATTGGTTGAAGGCTGTCCTGCTCCCTTAAAGGCCAGGCTTGAACATTATCTGCGGAAAAACCCTAAAAATAATAAATCAACTGCCTTTTCTAAAGAGACCAAGGATAGTAAAAGGGCAATATTACATTATGAATCCTTGCTTAAATTAGACAATTACTCATTATTGGAGATCAATCTGGAAACAGGAAGGCATCACCAGATCAGGTGTCAACTTTCTGTTAATGGCAATCCTATTAAAGGAGATTTAAAATACGGAAGTAAAAGATCGAACCCCAATGGAGGCATCCATTTGCATGCGGTTAAAATTGAATTTTATCATCCAGTAAAAAAGGAACCTGTTCTAGTAAAGGCTCCACTCCCTAATGATACTCTTTGGCAACTTTGTGCTTCACAAATAAAAAATTAGGCTACGCTTCAATCCCAGATCCACCATTCTGCTTTTACACCAAAATAATACCCCCATCTGTTACTTCCCGTAAATTGGAGGTAGGGAGAATAGAGTGACTCCATGGCGTAATCATTATATCGGGCAACAGAAACTACGGCCCTTAAATGAGGGCGTGCCCATGTATCTCTTTCACCCGTTGGCACATATACAGGTGCCACACTAAATTTCAGCATACTGGCCCATGGGTTATCACCATCCTTTCTTTGAGAGTAATGTACTTCGGTCAATAAATGAAAATAATCTGACAGGTAATGCTCATTGCGAAAACCAACCGTAAAATCAAACTTTCGATTATAAACTTCACGGCCAAAAAAGGTTTTAGACAAACCATTACCATCAGCTGCTCCTTTGCTATGGGTAAGGATCACATAGCCATTCAATGTATATTTATCTGAAAAATTAAACACGGCATGATCTGTTAGGGCGAGACTATAGGCCCCCTTAAAATTCTGAGCAATGGTGTCAGGTGCCCCGAAAGTGAGCCAGGTCTTAGACAATCCTCCATCACCTCCATTTGCTATACCCGTTCCGTATCTCGCTGAAAAATCATTAAATGAACCCGGCAACATTTTTTTAATTTGATGCTCATGCTTTACGCCAACTACAAAACCATGGTCAGACGGAAAGTTAAATTTCTGTCCCACTGAATCTGTTTCTATTTCTCCATCAGCATCTGCCATTCTGTGGAACTCACCTAAAAGGGTGATGCTATTATTCTCATTAATTTCAAAATCCTGTTCGCCAACAACAACAACTCTCTGTCGGAGGGCCGTGCTGGGTGTACCCGTTTTAATATTCAAATAAAAATAAGGAGGCACAGTTGAGGTCGTGTCTGTTGAAGCAACAAAAACAGTAGATAATCTAGTATTCTTAAACTCAACACCAAACCCTTGCCCTGAATGGTCATTAAAATAAAAATGATCAGCAATATGTATATCGGGACCTCTGTATAAACGGGACCCGGCCCAAAGGCTTACGCCCGATCCTTTAATATTTCTTGCCTCTACATAAATTTCAGGCAAGGCAAACGCGAGTCCACCAAGACTTGTGGATGTACTGTTACCAAAACTTGTAAGGCTTGTGGAATAAAAAGAAAATCTTAATTGTGCGTATATTTGTGTACTATCACCTTCTTTGGGATTCCAATTAAAATTAGGAACCACTTCAAGGTAATCCTGTTCCTCGAGTCTGCCCCCGATACTGCCCATGTTATTCAGGTTGAGCCTCCTTCCGATAGAACCGCCGTTCTCAAAGTTCCAGTCTACGCCAACCCTTCCATATGACCCCACATTAACTCGCTTATTGGTGGGAATTTGATACATAATCTGAGCATATAATTCTGGGGATAAAGCTAAAAATATCAAGAAAAAAAAGAAAAATCTTAAGGCAGAGGAATACTCAAAAGGTCGGGGAATATTAAACATCATTGAGGGGTTAGTGATACCCGAAGATAATCATTATGCCTTTTTAAACAAAATTTTAAATTATTATAAAAAAAAGGAGGTCATGGACCTCCTCATTTTAATGATTTCAATAGATACTATTTATCGTTATAAAATATAATTGGTGCTCACAAAATTAGATTTGTTATTATCTAAGATATCATTTAATATATCTTTATTGAGCTGGTTGTTTTTACAGGCAACAAGAGTTCTAATTGAAAAAGACCTCAATGCAGCCCGAACACTAAGTGTACTCACCGCTGAGTCCTTTCGACCAACAAACGGATAAACATCCGGGCCTCTCTGACACTGACTATTAATATTCACCCTACAAACCTGATTCACCAAACTATCAACCAGTGGCGCAAGAGTATCTGCATTTTTACTGAATAAACTTACTTGTTGTCCATAATTGGAATTCACGATAGAATCAATAGGTTCCTGCACATCTTTAAATGACAAAATCGGAACTACAGGTCCAAACTGCTCCTCGTGATATACATTCATCTTTTCATCCACGGGATACAAAACCGCCGGGAAAACAAAACTATGATTGGTTTCACCACCACCTTTGTTGATCACCTCAGCACCTTTTGAGACCGCGTCATCAATGAGTTCTTTAATATACTGTGGTTTTCCAGGTTCCGGAAGCGGGGTCAATTTTACGCCTTCCTCCCAAGGAAGCCCGTATTTTAGTTGCCCTATTCTTTCAATAAACTTCTTATTGAAAGTTTCTATAATGTTTTCATGAACAAATATCATTTTTAGCGCCGTACAACGTTGCCCGTTATAGGACAGAGATCCCAAGACACATTCCTCAACCGCCAAATCCATATCGGTGTCAGGCAAAACAATTGCAGGGTTTTTAGCCTCAAGACCTAAAACCAATCGCAACCTATTCTGCTTGGGATGTTGACTTTGCAATGCATTTGCTGATTTGCTATTTCCGATCAATGCCAATACCTCAACCCTTCCTGATTTCACAATTGGAGTGGCTACTTCCCTTCCTCTTCCAAACAGGATATTTACAACACCTTTTGGGAAAGCTTCGGCAAAAGCTTCCAATAGGGGTGTAATCAGAATAACTCCAAATTTAGCTGGCTTAAACACAGTTGTATTCCCCATGATCAATGCCGGGATCAACAAACAGAAAGTCTCATTTAGGGGATAATTATAGGGTCCCAGACAGAGAACAACTCCGAGTGGGCCTCTCCTTATTTGTGCATATACTTCGCTGTGTAATTTTACACGTGCACTATTGCGATCTAAATCCTTTAGTTCATCTATGGTATCATAAATATAGTCTACGGTTCGGTCAAATTCCTTTTGCGCATCCGGAAGGGTTTTTCCAATTTCCCACATGATAAAATTGACGACCTCTTCTCTTTTAAGTTTCATCAATCCTGCAAACTTCTCTACACATTTGATACGTTCCTCCACCTTCATTGTTGGCCAGGATCCCGTACCATTGCTAAAAGCTTTATTTGCAGAATCTAATGCTTCCATGGCATCTTTTTCACCCATCAAAGGAACTGTGCCCAATAACGTAGGCTTCAAAACACCATCAGTATCTTTACTGTAGATGGGTGAAAACACTTCTGATGTTTTACCATTCCATTTCTTGATCTGACCATTTAGTAAATAAGTATCATACTTTTTCTTGAGAGGCACTCTGTAACTTTCGGGCACTTCCTGTTCGTTAAAAATCGTCTTTATAGACATATTGAGTATTTTTAAGGTTATTTAATTTTCATTTATCTGAGCTGTTCGATTCTTTTTTTACACTAAATACTGAAATAATTGAGGACTGTCATTCAGGTATTCTCCGAAAAAACCCTTTTCCTTCATTCGCTCAATTAGCGGGCCAAAGTCCAAATTATTTTTAAGTTCGATCCCTACTACAGCTGAACTGCGAGCGCGACTGTTCTTTTTTGCATATTCGAAATGAGTAATGTCATCAGATTCACCGAGTACATCCACCACAAATTCCTTTAGAGCACCGGCACGTTGCGGAAATATGACCATAAAATAATGTTTGAGGCCTTCATAAAGCATAGACCTTTCCTTGATCTCTTCCATTCGGGAGATATCATTATTGCCCCCGCTGATAACACAGGCTACTCTTTTGCCAATAATCTCTTTTTTATAAAGATCTAAGGCAGCCACTGACAGGGCCCCTGCTGGTTCAACTACAATGGCTTTTTCATTGTATAATTTTAATAGTGTCGTGCAAATTTTTCCTTCAGGGACAACCAATACCTCATCTACACCCTGCTGACAAATGGCAAAAGGAATGTCTCCCATTCTCTTGACTGCTGCCCCATCCACGAATTTTTCGATATGATCCAAACTGGTATTGATTCCTTTATCCATAGAAGTTTTTAAAGAAGGTGCCCCCTCTGGTTCTACTGCGATAATTTTGGTTTGAGGACTTCTTACTTTTAAAACGCTAATCAGCCCTGCAATAAGGCCTCCACCTCCTACCGGGACAAACAAGTAATCAAGCGGCTCTTTTAAGTCTTTCAACAATTCTAAAGCTACCGTGCCTTGGCCTTCAACAATCTGCTTATCGTCAAAGGGATGCACAAATTCAAACCGGTTTGACTCGCTAAATTCCCGGGCAACCTTATAGGAGGCATCATAGGTATCTCCCACCAGCTGAATTTCTACCTGCTCCCGGCCAAACATTTCAACCTGTTGCACTTTTTGCTGTGGTGTGGTGGAAGGCATAAAAATAATTCCTTTGATACCTAAATAATGACACACCTGGGCGACACCCTGAGCATGATTTCCTGCACTTGCGCAGACCACAGTATCAATATCATTACTTTCGACAAGCGAACTGATCTTATTAAAAGCTCCTCGTATTTTATAGGACCTCACTCTTTGAAGGTCTTCTCTTTTAAAATAAACCTCAGCCTGATAACGCTCTGAGAAATTAGGCATTTTGATCAAAGGTGTGTGTTTGACCAAGGCCCGAATACGAGCATCTGCTTCCTCTACTTTGCTGATATCTAGAAAAGATTTTTTCATTTTTTTAAAATAAAAACCATCGATTTCAAGAAATTGAAACCGATGGTGAACTCACTTAAAAAGTTTATTTCGATTCCTTGGTTATACTATTTTAATCATAGCAGTCATTGATTCTCTTAATTCAGATCCAATAATTTCAACCGGGTGATATCGTAATTCTTCATTGATTGCGATCAACTCTTGATTGTCAACTCCATTTCCTTGACCTTCTCCAAAAGCAGTTCCTATAACATCAGTACCAATGCCTTTCATAAAGTCTGTCAGAAGAGGCTTACAAGCATGATCAAACAAATAACATCCGTATTCAGCGGTATCTGAAATGGTTGCATTCATTTCATATAATTTTTTCCTTGCGATGGTATTAGCAATCAATGGCGTTTCATGCAATGACTCATAGTAAGCTGATTCATCAATGATACCAGCTTCTGTCATCGTCTCAAAAGCCAATTCAACTCCCGCTCTTACAAAGGCCACCATCAACACGCCGTTGTCAAAATATTCCTGCTCAGAAATCTCAACAGCACCGGCAGCTGTTTTCTCAAAGGCTGTTTCTCCGGTTGCCGCTCTCCAGGTCAATAGATTCTTATCATCATTGGCCCAGTCTTCCATCATCGTTTTTGAAAACTCTCCCGACATAATATCATCCATGTGTTTATGGAACAATGGTCTCATAATATCCTTCAATTCTTCGGACAAAGCATAGGCTTTTACTTTAGCAGGATTAGACAAGCGATCCATCATGTTGGTAATCCCTCCATGTTTCAATGCTTCAGTAATTGTTTCCCAACCATATTGTATCAATTTAGATGCATAGCCGGCATCTATACCTTTTTCGATCATTTTATCGAAACAAAGAATTGATCCAGTTTGCAAAACCCCACATAAAATGGTCTGCTCACCCATAAGGTCAGACTTTACTTCTGCAATAAATGAAGATTCTAATACACCCGCTCTATCACCTCCTGTGCCCACTGCATAAGCTTTTGCCTCTGCCAAACCTCTTCCTTCCGGATCATTTTCGGGATGAACAGCGATTAGAGTTGGTACCCCAAAACCTCTTTTATACTCTTCTCTCACTTCAGAACCCGGGCATTTTGGAGCCACCATGATCACAGTAAGGTCTTTTCTCACTTGCATTCCTTCCTCAACAATATTAAAGCCATGTGAATATGCTAAAGTAGCACCTTGCTTCATCAGAGGCATTACTGCCTTAACAACAGAAGTGTGCTGCTTATCCGGCGTTAGGTTACAAACAAGGTCTGCCTTTGGGACCAATTCCTCATAAGTACCGACGGTAAAACCATTCTCTGATGCGTTTTTAAAAGACTGACGTTTGTCCCTAATAGCACCTTCTCTAAGTGCATAAGAGATATCCAATCCTGAGTCTCTCATGTTCAATCCTTGGTTTAAGCCCTGAGCACCACACCCAACGATAACCACTTTTTTATCTTTTAGAGCTGCGATACCATCAGAAAATTCAGAAGAATCCATAAACCTGCATTTCCCTAACTGTGCCAATTGTTCTCTTAGTGAAAGAGTATTAAAATAATTTGCCATTATACTTTTTGATTTTTTTTAATTTAATTGTTTTCTTAATAGATCTGAAATTTTCATTTCTTCTTTTGTTACAGAAATTCTTCCTGAACGGACAAACTGCATAATGCCAAAAGATGATAACTCAGCATGCAGAGCGTCTATTTCCTCACGGCGACCAGATTTCTCAATCACAAAGAACTCAGGAGATACTGTAACGATCTGCGCATTGCTATTCTTGATGATATTTTGAATTTGACGTTCTTCAAAAAGAAGGTTTGATTTGATCTTGAACAAAGCAGATTGTAAAAAAATGCATTCTTCATTTGTGTGGTAATAGGCTTTGATCACCTCCACCTGTTTTTCAATTTGACCTATGATCTTTTTGACCCGATCCTCCGTTAGTTCAACAACGATGATAAATCGAACTACATGCTCAATTTCTGAATCTGATACGGTCAAACTCTCAATATTGATATGTCTTTTTAAAAAAATAGTTGCTATTCTATTCAACAATCCGAGATTATTCTCTGAATATATTGATATGGTATACTTTTCTATATTCATGCCTTTTATTTTAATCTGATTTCAGATACACTAGAGCCAGTTGGAATCATAGGGAATACATTCTCTTCCATTTCTACTCTTACTTCAAGAAAATAAGATTCTTTTGAAGCTATCATTTCTTCAATGGACTCCGTAAGATGTTTTCTTTCAGATACTTTTCTTGCTTTGATGCCATATCCTTGCGCAATCTTAATGAAGTCAGGGTTTGTCATTTCGGTCGAAGCGTAGCGTCCGTCAAAAAACATTTCCTGCCACTGGCGTACCATACCCAAAAACTGGTTATTCAGTACCATAATCTTCACAGGAACTTTAGTTTGTAAAATAGTTCCTAATTCTTGAATATTCATTTGAAAACCGCCATCTCCAATGATCGCGACAACTTCTCTTTCAGGAGCTCCCATCTTTGCACCTATCGCCGCTGGCAATGCAAAGCCCATGGTTCCAAGCCCACCTGAAGTTATCTTACTTTTACCCTGTTTGAACTTACTAAATCGGCTCGCGATCATTTGATGCTGGCCTACATCTGAAACAATTACTGCTTCTCCATTTGTCGCCTTGTTCAAAGCTACTATTGTTTCTGCCATGGTAAGGCCATCGACGCCCACATTGATCTGTCCGTCAATTACTTCTTTATATTCTATATCATACAGATCTTGAAATTCCTGCATCCATTCCTTGTATCTTTTTTTCTCGATCAAGGGCAGTATAGCAGCTAGTGTGTCTTTTACATTTCCCAATACAGCAATGTCGGTCTTTACATTCTTATCTACCTCAGCCGGATCAATCTCAAAATGAACTATTTTGGCTTGTTTGGCGTATGTTTCTAAATTTCCTGTTACCCTGTCATCAAATCGCATACCAACGGCAATAAGCACATCACAAGAATTTGTCAGTACATTTGGGGCATAATTCCCATGCATACCCACCATACCTACGTGGAATTCATGATCAGAAGGAAGCGCAGAGAGACCTAATAAGGTTGAAGCCGAAGGAATACCTGCTTTTTCAATAAAGTCTTTAAATTCCTTTTCTGCCTTTCCTAAAGTCAATCCCTGACCCCAAACGATAAAAGGCTTTTCGGCCTCGTTGATCATTTTCGCTGCCGCAGCAATGCTTACTGGATCCATATCGGGAACTGGCTTATAACTCCTCACCTTTTTACAAGGTTCATAAGAAAAATCAAGTTCGCCAAATTGGGCATCTTTGGTAATATCAATCAAAACAGGTCCTGGTCGACCTGACTTGGCAATATAAAAGGCCTTTGCCATAATTTCTGGAATTTCGGCCGCTTTAGTAACCTGATAATTCCATTTGGTCACAGGAGTAGAAATACTGATGATATCTGTTTCCTGAAAGGCATCACTTCCCAAAAGGTGAGATCCCACTTGCCCGGTAATACAAACCAAGGGTGTTGAATCAATCTGAGCATCAGCAATCCCCGTAATTAAGTTTGTTGCGCCTGGGCCTGAAGTAGCTATTGCCACCCCGACTTTGTTAGATACACGTGCATAACCCTGAGCTGCATGAACGGCACCCTGCTCATGCCTGGCGAGTACATGGTGCAATTCCTTTTCATACTTATACAATTCATCATAAACCGGCATAATAGCTCCTCCTGGATATCCATAGATCAAATCTACGCCTTCTTCCAACAGGCATTTTACAACCGCTTCCGCTCCTGTAATCTTTACACTTTTTGTATGTATCACTTTTTCTGTTGATTTTGTTATTGTTTCCATAAATAACAACTTTAGTTTTTAGTATCAGTTAAAACTTATCTGTCACGCAACCTTCGGATGCGGAAGAAACAGTTTTTGCATATTTATATAAAATTCCTTTTGTGTGTTTGGCAGCTGGTTCTTTCCATAGGGCTTTTCTCCGTTCAATTTCTGTTTCAGTCAGTTCAGCATTAATCGAATTATTGGCTGCATCTATGGTAATCATATCTCCATCTTCCAACAATCCTATCAATCCACCTGACTGTGCTTCAGGAGTGATATGCCCTACAACAAATCCATGCGTACCTCCGGAGAAACGTCCGTCAGTAATCAGCGCAACGGTCTTACCCAGGCCTGCCCCCATGATCATTGATGTTGGCTTTAGCATTTCAGGCATTCCAGGGCCGCCTTTTGGCCCAACATAACGGATAACAACAACATCACCCTTTGATACTCTACCTGCACCAATACCATCATTGGCTTCCTGTTCACCGTCAAAAACCACGGCCTTTCCTTTAAAAAGGTTTCCCTCCTTACCACTAATCTTCGCCACTCCTCCTTCAGAGGCCAGGTTTCCAAAAAGTATCTGCAAATTACCAGATGACTTAAGCGGATGATCAGTGCTATGTATCACCTGTTGATCGTTTTCAAAACTTAAGGGTTTTACCTCCTTTAAATTCTCTGCCAGGGTCTTTCCTGTCACTGTCATACAATCTCCATGAAGAAAACCGCCTTCCAGCAAATATTTCATGACAGCAGGTGTTCCTCCTACTCCATGAACATCTTCCATCAAATATTCGCCACTTGGCTTAAGATCCGCTATTAAAGGTGTTCTATCACTTACACGTTGAAAATCATCAAGGCCAAAATCAATACCTGCTGCATGAGCAATGGCCAGATAATGCAATACGGCATTGGTCGACCCTCCAAGGGCATTTACCAGGGCCACAGCATTTTCTAAAGATTTTTTTGTAATGATGTCTAATGGTTTTAAATCCAGTTCAAGTAGGTTTTTAATGGCAGTAGCAATCCTGACACTCTCACTTTCCTTAGTCGGATTTTCAGCCGGAATAGATGAATTATATGGTAAGGCAAAACCAAGTGCTTCGATAGAGGATGCCATTGTATTGGCTGTATACATTCCGCCACAGGCACCTGCTCCAGGAATGGCACTCTTGATGATCTCTTTGTATTCCTGATCCGAAATTTCTCCTGAGATCTTTTGACCGAGAGCCTCAAAGGCAGATACAATATTTAATTTTCTTCCCTTGTAATTTCCTGACGCTATGGTTCCTCCGTAAACCATCAAAGATGGTCGGTTCAATCGAAGCATGGCCATAATGGCCCCAGGCATATTCTTATCACATCCCACTACTGACACTAACGCATCATAACTTTGGGCATTCATTACTACTTCTATGGAATCTGCAATAATATCTCTTGAAGGCAATGAATAATTCATCCCGCTAGTTCCCATGGAAATACCATCACTAACACCTATGGTATTAAATATGAGACCAACTTGATCTTTCTTGTTTACCTCCTCCTTAATGCCTGCCGCAAGATGGTTTAAATGCATATTGCAAGGGTTACCATCATAGCCTGTACTTGCAATACCTACCTGAGGTTTCTGCATATCTTCGTCGTTCAGGCCTACAGCGTATAACATCGCCTGAGCCGCTGGTTGAGTTGCATCCTGAGTAAGTCTTTGACTGTGCTTATTTAAACGGTTCATTAATAAAAAAGATAAATTTTAAAAAATTATTATTCCTTTATTGAATACTATTATTCATTAAATAATCATCAAAAATAATCAGGCTTTATCCGACTGCTGGATTCTTATTTATCATATTACAACATCCAAGTTAGCCTGAAATTAACTTAAACCCTGTTTATCAAATACTTAAACATGTTAATTTACAAGGTTTAACCAAAAAAAAACCTCCCAACAGGAAGGTTTAACCATGATGATTACAACAGTACTTCCTAATCAATCCAAATAGATGTAATTAGAATAATGACTGCTGTTATGTTAAAACGATTGTTTTGCATTGTTGATTATTCGAGGCGAAGTTAAAGAATTTATTTGTACTGTATTCTAGATTTTTTTCTAATAATTGATTCAACTGAAACATTGTCAATTTTACTTTCTAGCCAGGAAATAATATCGAGATACATAAAAGATCTTTTTTCATAAGGATGGTTTTCAAAAACCTTCAATTCACGATGTAATTCTTTAAAAGCATTCTTTAATTCATGCGGATAAATGTTGCTGAGGTTCCTTAAAAAACTGATGATTCTTTGCTGCACCAAATGCAACTCATTCATTTTTATAAGAAATTTATACGTAGATTTTATCAATGCTTCCAGGTTCTGATCCATACCAGCCTCGTAATGCGCAATAAGGTTCAGTATCCTGGTAAAACAGAGCAAATCTTCTCGCATCCCTAATTGCTTGTTCTTTATGATCTTTTCAAGATAGAAAATGCTTTTTTCATAATTTGCAGCACCAAAATACATACTGGCAAATTTATAATAGAAAACCATAACATGGTGTTCGTCAATTTTTAATCGATAACTTTCAATCTCTTCCAGAACTTCCGGTATAAATCTAAGGCCCTTTTTAAAATTCCCTTCAAGGAAATACAAATTGATCTTATTGAGATACAAATAAAGAAAAGCTAAAGATTCAGTATTTTCATTTAGCAGAAATTTTTGATTGTTCAATTCTTCTTCAAAAAAATTCAAAGTCGATCTGAATTTGGTCAAGTGCTGCACGAGGAACAAAGATTCCAGCAAGTAATTGATCCCCTTTAAATAAAACACCGGATTGCTTTTTTTCATTTCAGGATTGTAATAAAAAAGATCAACCCACTTTTGTGCGTAGCGGTATCCTGACACAAAATCCTGGATAATAAAACTATACCATAAATAAGCCTTATACAGATAAAGCCGCTCAATGACACCTAGTTTTTTAATGCTATATTCAGGCAGTGACTCCTTAAAGAAGGAACGAACCTCATCAAAATCTTTGTCATTACTTACATATCCTTTCTTCAAGAGCATACTGTATAATTGCAATGACAAGTTGGAAAGTTTACTCAGCATCAGGGTCTTTTCACCTAAATCTCTTGACTGAAGAATCAGGTCATCCGCACGGCTCCTTAAACTCCGTGTGATATATTGTGATTCCACTACTTTCTCTAATTCAACAATACTGAAGGCTTGAATCGAATCTTCATTGGTCAATGCAATTCCTTTGGCCTTATCCAATACCTTAAGACTTTGTTTATGAAGCCCTTTGTTATAAAGAATCGTGGCAAAATCCAATTGTTCTCTAACCTGCATCTTAGCATTCTGGTGCATAGGATTCAGTTTGAGACTTACGAGAATCTGTCTGTAAAGATGCGCCTTGGAATTTGAAAGTTGCTGCTTTTTAATATTGGTTTTTAAAAGAATCTGCTTTTCATCAAACTCTTCCAGTTTATCCAACACAGAAAAAAGAGCGATAAAATTCTTTTCAGAATTCCCCCCCAGTCTTCCAGCATATAATTTAAACTGCCTTTTTTCAGATTTAGTTAATGATTTGACTAATAAAAAAAGTGAGTCTGTTTTCTCCATAGACATCGTAATAAAATACATCTAACTAAATGATTAACAGACACTTAATATATCTTCAAATAATTTGAATGTAGTAAACACCTTAAAGAAAATCCACAACTTAATGGATTTCCATTTAATTTTGACTATTCAAAAGTGATAAAAATTATTTAATAATGAGCAAAGATCAAGTCCAAATATTCGACACAACCCTTAGAGATGGAGAGCAAGTTCCTGGTTGTAAGTTAAATACGCCAGAAAAATTAATCATTGCAGAGCGTTTGGACGAGCTGGGTGTAGATATTATTGAAGCGGGGTTCCCGATTTCAAGTCCAGGTGATTTTAACTCTGTAGTAGAAATATCTAAATTGGTCAAAAATGCGACCGTATGTGGTCTTACACGTGCAAATATGAAAGACATAGATGCGGCTGGAGATGCTTTAAAAAATGCTGTTCGACCAAGAATCCATACAGGTATTGGCACCTCTGAATCTCATATAAAATATAAATTCAATTCTACACCGGAAAGAATTATTGAAAGAGCGGTAGACGCTGTGAAATATGCCAAAACCTATGTTGAGGATATTGAATTCTATGCCGAAGATGCAGGAAGGACAGACAATGTCTTTCTAGCTAAAATTTGTGAAGAAGTGATCAAGGCCGGGGCCACAGTATTAAATATTCCGGATACAACCGGTTACTGTTTGCCAGAAGAGTATGGGGCAAAAATGAAATATTTGAAGGAAAATGTAAAGGGAATAGAAAATGTGATCCTTTCATGTCATTGTCATAATGATCTCGGTCTGGCAACAGCGAATTCAATAGCAGGCATACAGAATGGGGCTCGTCAGATTGAATGCACTATCAACGGCTTAGGAGAAAGGGCAGGAAACACAGCTTTAGAAGAAGTAGTGATGATCTTAAAACAGCATCCCTATTTAAATCTTGATACAAATATCAATACCCAGTTATTGTATAGCACTTCTCAAATGGTACAACACCATATGGGAATTTTGGTGCAGCCTAACAAGGCTGTAATCGGTGAAAATGCCTTTGCTCATAGTTCCGGAATACATCAGGACGGCGTGATCAAAAACAGAGCGACCTATGAGATCATGAATCCAGCAGATGTAGGTGTCAATGAATCTTCAATTGTGTTAACCGCCAGAAGTGGTAGAGCGGCATTGGCATATAGAGCTAAAAAGATTGGTTTTGACCTTACAAAAATAGAGCTTGACCAGGTTTATCCTGAATTCTTAAAGACTGCTGACCAGATGAAGGAAGTACGTGATATGGATATTGAAAGAATTATTAAGTTTGTTCGGATTGAATTAGATAAATTAGCGTCTTAATTTATATCTAATGAAATTAACGATAGCTGTTTTATCTGGAGATGGAATCGGTCCTGAGGTCTGCGAACAAGGTGTCAAAGTATTAAAGGCAATCGAAAAAAAGTTTAACCATCAATTCAAATTTATAAATGGTCTTGTTGGAGGAGCAGCTATAGATGCTAAAGGTGTTCCACTGCCTGATGAAACGCTGGATCTTTGTTTAAACTCAGATGCAATTCTATTCGGTGCCATCGGTGATCCAAAATTTGAAAACAGTTTGGATGCCAAAGTAAGACCAGAAGAAGGCTTACTAAAATTAAGAAAAGAATTGGGTCTGTTTGCCAATATAAGACCCTTAAAAGTATTTGAACCTTTGGTTCATAAATCTCCGATTAAGGAAAAAGTGATCAAAAACACGGATTTTATCATTTTTCGAGAGCTTACCGGGGGTATTTATTACGGAGAAAAAAAGACGAGTAGCGACGGGAAATCCGCTTCAGACACTTGTAATTATACGATTGAAGAAATTGATCGTGTGGCGCATATGGCATTTAAATCAGCCAGAACAAGAAGAAAAAAATTAACTTTAATTGATAAGGCCAATGTCCTTGAAACGTCGAGGCTATGGAGAAAAAGGGTAAAGGAACTTGCCAAGCAGTACCCGGATGTTGTTGTAGATTATCTCTATGTTGACAATGCGGCTATGAATATCATTGTAAACCCAAGACAGTTTGATGTGATCTTAACAGAGAATTTGTTCGGTGACATCCTTTCAGACGAAGCAAGTGTCATTTCTGGTTCCATAGGACTTCTTGCCTCAACTTCGATTGGTGAAAAATCGGTTCTTTTTGAACCCATCCATGGATCATTTCCTGAAATAAAAGGGAAAAATCTTGCCAATCCATTGGCTACGATTTTGTCAACGGCCTTGTTACTGGAACATTTTAAATTATACGAAGAAGCTGATGCGATTAAAAATGCAGTAGAAAAATCAATAGAACATCATATCACAACTCCTGATATTAACTCCACTAAGAAATTTGCTCATACCTCATCAGTTGGAGAGTTTATTTCTGAATACATTCTTGACAAAAAAAATATACTCTATCATATGGAGAATATTTCACTCGGACAATCTACCATCATTTAGTTATCTTTATGGCTGTAAACATACGTTGTGATTAGCGATAACAAATGAAAAAACCATAGGTATGGAATTCACCGAAGCGGTCAATAAAAGAAGATCTGTCAGGAAATATGACCCTGATAAACCGATTGACCCGGATAAGGTTAAACAGTGTTTAGAACTGGCAACTCTTGCCCCAAACAGCAGTAATATGCAGCTATGGGAATTTGTTCATATCACTTCCAAGGAAACATTGAAGAAAATGTCTGGCTATTGCTTTGATCAAAATGCCGCAAAAACGGCTCAGCAGATGGTTGTCATCGTCGTAAGAAAGGATTTATGGAAGACAAGAGCTAAAGCCCAAGTTGAGAATCTCAAGAAAATTTTTGGAGACAAGCCTAAAAAAGAACAATCCAAAAGAGCCAAATTTGCTTTTACTTATTATAAAACCATTATCCCCGTTTCTTATGCAGATTTTCTAGGGATATTTGGCTATATCAAATATGGCCTCTATTGGTTGATCGGACTATTTAGACCCATTTTCAGGCAGGCGAGGAAAAGTGACATGAGAATTGTTGCTCATAAAAGTGCCGGTCTTGCCGCACAAACCTTTATGCTGGCGATGTCTGATATCAACTATGACACTTGCCCAATGGAAGGAATGGACTCTCTAAGAATAAAAAAGTTACTGAAGCTTCCTTACGGAGCTGAGATCAACATGGTGATAAGTTGTGGTGTCAGAATACCGGAAGGAATATATGGAGAAAGATTCAGGATTCCGTTTGAGGAAGTTTATAAAGTCATTTAAACTCAAAACAGATGTAATCCATTGAGTTTTCTAACGTCTTTAGGAATACGTCATCATTGAAATTTAATTCATGTCATGTCAATAGATAAGATCATTCAAAGTATCAAGAATAACAAACAGAACCATCAGGTTGATTTTCGGTTAAAAACAATTACAGAAGATTTTTGTAATGACTTGTTTCACATTTTATTTGATTCGAAAATATCGGTCGCAGAGAACATTAATGCGCTGGCTGATTCCTTTAAGGAGATCTCAAAGATGGTCGAAGAACCTGAAGGCATCCGTTTTGAATTGATCTGGAAAAAATTTATGGTGAATCTTCCGGATCTCTTGCAACAACTCAATCAGGACGCTAAATGTATTTATCTTCACGACCCGGCTGCCAGAAGTGTTGAGGAAGTAATTCTGGCCTATCCTGGTTTTTTTGCAATTGCTGTATATCGATTGAGTCGCGAGTTTCATTTACAACAAATGCCTTTGGTTCCAAGGATGATGAGCGAATATGCACATAGGCTTACAGGGATCGATATCCACCCCGGAGCTAGTATTGGCTCTCCTTTTTTTATCGATCACGGAACCGGAGTTGTGATTGGTGAAAGTGCCATCATTAAGAATAAAGTTAAAATCTATCAGGGGGTAACCCTCGGGGCTCTTCAGGTTTCAAAAGATATGAAAGACCAGAAAAGGCATCCTACTGTTGAAGATAATGTGACCATATATGCAGGTTCTACGATCTTGGGTGGCGAAACAGTTATTGGCAAAAATAGCACAATAGGTGGAAACGTATGGCTCACAAAATCAGTACCCGAAAATTCAATCGTATACCAGGTCACCGATACTAAACTTAAAACAAAAACCGACCATGAAGACAAGTAGCATTCTCGATCTTATTGGAAATACCCCGCTTGTTGAGTCGAGAGGTCTGTTTAAAAATAAAAATGTCAGATTACTGTTCAAGATGGAAGGACATAATCCCGGTGGCAGCGTCAAGGACAGGCCTGCTTATAATATGATCAGGTCTGCTTTGGAAAGAAAAGAAATTGATCAACATACCCGTCTAATTGAAGCGACCAGTGGAAACACAGGGATAGCCCTGGCTATGATCGCTGGTTTCTACAAACTGGATATGGAATTGGTGATGCCCGAAAATTCTACCAAAGAGAGGGTTCAAACAATGCGAGCCTATGGGGCGAAAGTAACCTTAACCCCTGCCGAAATTGGGATTGAAGGATCAAGAGATTATGCTGAAATGAAAGTAGCCAAGGAAGGGTTTGTCATGTTAAATCAATTTGCCAATCCAGATAATTGGAAAGCTCATTATAAAACAACGGGTCCTGAGATTTGGAGGGATACGGATCAAAGTGTGACGCATTTTGTTTCTGCTATGGGTACTACTGGAACCATAATGGGAGTCTCCACCTTTTTAAAGGAAATGAATCCAGCCATTCAAATCATTGGTGCTCAACCAACCGATAATTCAAAAATTCCCGGAATCAGAAAATGGCCAAAGGCGTATTTACCCAAAATATTTGATCGATCAAAAGTTGACCGCATCATGGAAGTCAGTGAAGCGGAAGCTCGTGAGATGAGTATCAGACTAGCCAAAGAGCAAGGTGTTTTTTCTGGTATGAGTAGTGGTGGATCCGTAACTACGGCTGTTAAAATTGCCAATGAAATCGATAGTGGTGTTGTCGTTTGCATTATATGCGACCGTGGAGATCGTTATCTGTCTTCAGATCTTTTTGGCTGATCAAATTTTAAGCCAGCATAAATTTTGTCCTTTTAATTGATGCTATCCTTAAGCGGGAGCAAAACCAAAATATCTTTGGAGGCCTTGATCTCTTGCTTATTCAACATCATCTTTACAAATTCTCCGTTGAGATATTTCTCAGCCTGATCGTCATAGTGTTTGCTAAAAACATTTCCGGATTGGCCCGTTGGTAAAATTGCTTTCGCATTTTCCACATCACTAAAATCGATCACGCGTCTGGTTGAAGGTCCGGCTATGACTTTATAAAGACCTGTACCGTTTAATTTGAATAATTGATTATTGATAACCTCTATACCTCCGTCAGTTTCAAAAGGTCCTACATTGAAATATCCTTTTAGGAGAGCGCTTTTGTCAAAAGCATGTTTATGAACGACCTCTGCGGATGATGACCATAACCAATCATCTACATCATTACCATGTTGTTCTTCAAGCTCTTCTATGGCCTTATGAAAAGATCTGGTGATGATTTCATCTTTCAATTCCTTTACTTCTTTGGTTTTAATATCGTCCCACCAAACGGACCTATTCAACTTGAGTTGTTTTGCAATTTGCCTTTTGTACAAATGTGTTTGCAAGAACTGTTCAAACCTTTCCTCACCCATTTCATCCCCGAAGGTATTTTCTAACAAAAGATAAATGAACTTATAATAAATAGTAGGTGCCACCAGATCTTTTTTATAATCTCCATTCCATAGTTTCAATACTTCCATGGCTTTTTTCTCTGTTTCGGAAAGGTTCACCTTTGAAATATTGTCAAGTATAATTTTAACCAATGCCGGGCTAACTGATGATTGAACATCATTGATCATTTCTTCTACTTGTGCCCCTGTAAAAGTATCGTTGCTTTCAATAAGTGTTACAATCCTTTTGGCGCGATCCTCGGGCAAATAATATCCGGGATATAATTTTTCATTGACTTCTTCCGGTTGATTATTCGCTGAGTATACATAATGCCAGGATGGGTTGATAGCCTGAGGGTTTTGCTCAAAATCTAAATAAGCACGTTTGTCATCAATTTGGTTCGCTCCGTCCAAGACAAATTTAGTATGAACTCCTGCCTCTCTTTCATACAATTGTCCCACTCCAAACCATGCGATGTTTCCCTTAGCATCACCATACATCATATTTAGTCCCGGGGCATTCCCTTTCGAAACGGCATCCCTAAACTCAACTAAAGAGTTCGCATGAGACATCTCATATGTGATGTCTAATAAATCTGAAGGCATTTTGACATAGATCCAGTCCATGGAAATTTTTCTTTCTTCATCCATCCCTTCTAAAATCCCGTTCATGAGCGGGCCATGTGGTCCCGTTTTCACTTCAAAAATAACATCGTCGTCATCTTTTACTTTTATCGTTTCCTTTCTTACTTTATACACTTGCTGGTCATCTTCATCAAAAAAATCAATATCGTCATTTTCGAACATCGTAATTCCGTAAGCATAGTCATAATTATGACCAAGTACAGGAAAAGGACATAATGCCAAATGAAAGCCATACATCTCCCTTTGAGGCGTAATCAAATGTGCCTGATACCATACAGAAGGTTGAGAAAACCCAATATGGGGGTCATTAGCAAAAATTACTTTACCGTTTTTGGTCTTTTGTGGACCGATAACCCAACTATTACTTCCCACAAAAGGAGATACAGGTAAACTATCCATAATATGATTGATCGAGGTGCCTACATGAGCAGCCATCCTTTTCATTCCTCGGGAGTTTTTTATCAAAGTCGATTTCGGACTTATATCCAGATCGAGATCCAATAGATAATTCTTTCCCAGGACTTCTTTTAAATCTGTTAATAGAAGGTCTGTTTTATGGGCCTGGGCAAAACTAAAAGCCATATACCCATATACATTATAAATATCTTTAAGTGTATAATGCTCTTTTTCAACCCCAATTATTTTAAATTCTATTGGCGTTTTTCCCTCATCAATATAGCTATTGATCCCATCTAAATATGCCTGTGCCAATAGAAAAGTTTGAGAAGTGCTGTCAGTTAGTTGTATGGTATTGACCGCTGAAGCTTCAAGCCCCATACCCCTAAAAAGTTTGTCTGTTTTAACCAGTTCTTCACCGAAGAGTTCTGACAGTCTTCCGGCTGCTATTCTTCTGATGAGTTCCATCTGCCAAAGCCTGTCCTGGGCGTGTACATAACCAAGTGCATTATAGGCATCTTCTTCAGTATCTGCAAAAATATGAGGAACACCATAAGTATCAAAATAGACGGTTACCTCTTCCTTTAAACCTTCTAGACTAATACTCCCTTTGTAAACCGGTTTGTTATTTTTAACAAAAATGAACGAAATCACCGCGA
Source organism: uncultured Flavobacteriaceae bacterium (assembly GCA_905479625.1). Classification (GTDB taxonomy): domain Bacteria; phylum Bacteroidota; class Bacteroidia; order Flavobacteriales; family Flavobacteriaceae; genus Lutimonas. The sequence continues at coordinate 29,824 of CAJQNF010000062.1, forward strand.
GCAAAATCGCAAGAATCAACAAAAAATAACCGATTTTTTTAAGCATTATGAAACGTATTTCTTCAAATATAGGTAAAAAAAAACCCCAATAATATTGAGGTTCTAAAAATTTGATTTTTAATTAGTAGTAGTTTTTAAAACTCCTCTTCACCTTCTCTGATCGGTAAGGTTTGAGGTGTAAAATCTTGTCCTCCCCACAGGTCACCATTGTCATCAGTCTTACTGTAATCATAAGCCCATCGATGTACTTCAGGTATTTCCCCTGGCCAGTTACCATGCATATGTTCAACTGGTGTGGTCCATTCAAGTGTGTTTCCTTTCCATGGATTTCGCACAGCTTTTTTGCCTTTTCCAATACTAAAGAAGAAATTAGCCAAGAAAATTATTTGTGCCAAACCTCCGATAAGCGCAAACACTGTTATTACTTTATTGATATGTAATAAATCCTCAAACATTGGAAATGCTGAATTGCTATAATATCTTCTTGGTAAACCAGCTAATCCGATAAAGTGCATCGGGAAGAAAACACCATAGGCGGAAATTGCCGTGATCCAGAAATGAAGGTATCCCATATCCTTATTCATCATTTTTCCATACATTTTAGGGAACCAGTGATACACACCGGCAAACATCCCAAATAATGCTGAAATACCCATCACCAGGTGGAAATGCGCCACTACGAACATGGTATCATGCACATTGATATCTAAAGCACTATCTCCCAGGATCAGTCCTGTAAGTCCTCCTGTGATGAAAGTCGAAACCATTCCAATTGAAAACAGCATGGCCGGATTCAATTGCAGGTTACCCTTCCATAAGGTTGTGATATAATTAAAAGCTTTTACTGCCGAAGGTATTGCGATCAACAAGGTTGTAAATGTAAATACCGAGCCTAAGAAAGGATTCATACCTGTGACGAACATATGATGTCCCCAAACAATTGTTGAAAGGAAAGCGATCGCCATAATGGATCCAATCATCGCTCTGTAACCAAAAATAGGTTTACGTGAATTGGTTGAAATTACCTCAGATGTAATTCCAAGTGCCGGTAAAAGAATGATATATACTTCCGGGTGTCCTAAGAACCAAAATAAGTGTTCAAACAAGATCGGAGATCCTCCTTTATAATGTAAAACCTCTCCTTGAATAAAAATATCTGAAAGATAGAAAGAGGTTCCAAAGCTTCGGTCAAATATCAACAATAATGCTGCTGACAATAAAACCGGGAAAGAAATTACCCCTATAATCGCTGTTACCAAAAAAGCCCAAATGGTCAATGGTAAACGTGTCATTTTCATTCCTTTTGTTCTCAAATTCAAGACAGTCACGATATAGTTTAATGAGCCCATCAATGAAGACGCAATAAAGATTGCCATGGATACCAACCAAAGTGTCATTCCTAATCCTGATCCTGACATGGCTTGAGGAAGGGCACTTAAAGGCGGATAAATAGTCCAACCTGCTGAGGCCATCCCTGTGTGTACAAAAATCGAAAGGAACATGATCAAACTTGATAAAAAGAATAACCAGTAAGAGATCATATTTAAAAATCCTGAAGCCATATCTCTTGCTCCAATCTGCAACGGAATTAATAAGTTACTAAATGTACCGCTCAGTCCAGCTGTAAGCACGAAGAATACCATGATGGTACCATGTATGGTTACAAGGCCCATATACATATCAGGGGTCATCTGACCGCCTTCTCCTCCTTTTCCAAGGAAAGCCTCAATAATACTAAAACTTTGATCCGGATAGGCTAGTTGTAAACGAAACAACATAGACATAAACACTCCAATAACCCCCATAAACATACCTGTAATAAGGTATTGCTTAGCGATCATTTTATGATCCTGGCTAAATATGTACTTGGTTATAAATGTTTCTTTATGATGATGATGATCTGACATTTTACTTAAATAAGTTTTTCGATTAGTTCTTAGTTATTGATAACCTCGGTTATAGTCTTTTGTTCCTTTAACCATTTATTGAAATCTTCCTCTTCCTGAACGACTACTTTCATTTGCATGTTGTAATGTGAAGCTCCGCATATTTTATTACAAAGCAAAAGATAATCAAATTCTACCTTTTCATCATTACCATTGGCAATTCTTAATTCATTAATGCCATCAAATTTCGCTTTTGTATCCTCGTTTAATCTCATTTCTTCAGTGGTCACTGTCGGTGTAAACCCAAATGACGTTGTCATACCTGGAACACAATTGATCTGAGCTCTAAAATGAGGCATATAGGCTGAATGTAATACATCCTGAGATCTGAATTTAAAGATCACTTTTCTACCTTTAGGTAAATGTAATTCTCTAACAGGAATGTCATCTGCAGAATTTTTATCGGTCATATCCACCCCCATGGTATTGATACCTTTGATAAAATTAACATGTCCAACACCTAACTCATTATCCTCTCCAGCATATCTGGCTTCCCATTGAAATTGTTTAGCGTATACTTCTACGATCAACGGGTTTTCTGATTGAGAAAGATCCTGAACGTTGTTCCATGTCCACAAACCATAAATGATCAGTACCGATAATACAATTGTTGGTGCTACAGTCCACCACATTTCAAGTTTATGGCTATCTGCATAAAAAAGGGCTTTACGCCCATTTATACCACGATATTTAAACGTAAAGTAATAGATTAAAAACTGAGTAATAAATTGAACTACAATGATCAATCCCATTGTAATCACAAATAACTTATCAATATCTTCACCTTCGAGAGAAGCTGATTGTTGTGGCAAAAGTACTACCCTTCCCTGAATCATGGAATAAAGCATCAATCCGTATATAAATGCTCCTAAACCTAACATCAACCATCCATTGATATTGTTCTCTTTTTCAGTTGCGACCTGATCCTTCTTTGTTAATCCCAATAATTTAAAAAACTGCCACAAAGCCGTTGCAATTACAAAAAATATAAGAATATAAAATAGTGCTTTCATCAATGATATATAAGTTTATAAGCGGATTTTCTGTGCCGCAAATATAAAGAAAAATATTAATTTTCATGATTTATATCAGCTTTAAGCCAAA
>CAJQNF010000063.1 GCA_905479625.1 uncultured Flavobacteriaceae bacterium
TGAGAAAAAACATTAGATTAATTGGATTTTTAGCATTTACGGCTTTATTTTTTTCAGCCTGTGCAACTACAGAAAAAGAGGAAGTTCTTGATATGGACAAAGTCAAAAGCGAAATCCAAGCAATGGAAGATGCCTATGCAGCAGGTGAAAAAGCGAATGATGCTGACGCAGTGGCCGCCTATTACAGTGAAGACGCCATAAGTTATAGCCGAAACAAACAACCTCTTTCAGGGAAGTCAGCCATTAGAGACGACATTGCAAATAGTATTGCAAAAGATACAACCGATAATTATAATGTATATAAGGTTGTAGACTTATTTGCTGAAGGAAATTCTGCGGTTGAAATTGGTTCCTGGACCGAATTCGATTCTGCTGGAAATGAAAAGGAGAATGGAAATTACATGTCTTTTTTCCAGAAACGAGATGGAAAATATATCTGTGTTCGAGATATGAGTACGACTACATCTCCTCTCAAGTCAGGCATGTAAGCTAAAGAATGATTGGTAAAGGTAAATTTATAAAGGAAGAATATTACCCCCTCTAAATATTATACGTATAGCCATTTTGAAAGTTATTGAAGTTTTGGCTGATTCAAACAAGAGTTGGGAAGAGGCGACTAAAAATGGCATTTCGCATGCGTCTTAAAGGGTAAAACATATAAGATCTGCTTTTGTGCAATCGCAAAGCGTTGTTGTACAAGATTTTGGTGTTCAAGTATTCAGAGTGAATCTAAAAATTTCCTTTGAAGTGAAAAACTAGTTTCTCTTGAAGTACAAAGCATCCCATCAGTAAGGGTCTCATTTTTATGTTCAGTTGCTTTGGTCTGGACATCTCTTTTTAATTTATACCACAAAAAAAAAGCCTATCAATTACGGTAGGCTTTTACAATAAAATAAGTTAAAAGTAATCGATTAAATTACTTTAACATTTAATGCGTTCAATCCTTTTGGAGTTTCTTCTATATCGAAGCTTACTTTGTCCCCTTCATTGATTTCATCTATTAGTCCATTTACATGTACAAATACATCTTTACCATCGTCTTCTGGAGTGATGAATCCAAATCCTTTAGAATTATTGAAAAATTTTACTGTTCCGTTACTCATGATTAAATATTTTAAATATTATGCTAATTTAGGGTTTTATTATGATTGTGCATAAGGTTAGTGTAAAATGTGATTTTTTTCCCGATCCGCAGACGGAAATACGCTTTCAAACCGTGTTTTAGTAGGTATGTTTGTCATATAGTTTCATTTAAACTTGTTCCCAACATACTAGATAAGCACTAAGATAGTTCTTTATTAGAAAATGAATTAATGCGACTTTAGATTTGAGTTAAAAAGACCTGTTTTAAATGAGGTGCTAAAATAGTTTCTCGGAATTAATTAATTAGATCTTTATCCTTCTTAATTCTAAAACACCTTTCCTCACCAAGGTAAAGTGGATCACCGTGTTTTTCCGACCAAAATCCATCGAGTATATCTTTAGAAATACATCTGTATACGGCAACTCCTTTATAAATATTATCATTATCACCGTGATAATAAAAGTTGACAACTAGAATATTGTCCTTAAAAAATCCTGAGCCAAGCTGTCTTTGGTCCTTATTTATGATCCATTCAGCTGCAATTCTACGGTTAGCATCGATTGTTAAGCTCAGCGACCCTTTATAAGTGTTCCCGCCTTCATCCTGATTACTCCCAATTATTGAGTATTCTCCAACAATTTCTTCAATTCTCATATCGATACCTTGTTAATGTTACGCTAAGATAAGGTGAATACCTTATTTTTTCTTCTTGAAGTTCTCCGGATATTCTGCTTGAGTTACAAGGAAGTAAAAGTGTTGGATAAAGTGGCGGGAAGCCGCTTTATACTTTCATTATTAATTTTATTATACCGTTATTCTAGAGTTAAATATTTTTAGAAATAAAATACTTCTTGTAAAATTGTAACATTTTAACCTTTTTATTCGTATAAGATAATACACGCCATAACTTTTTAAACTAAGATCCCAATTCTTTAATGAGACAACTAAAAATAACTAAGCAGGTTACGAATCGTGAAACTGCTTCATTAGACAAGTATTTGCAAGAAATAGGTAAGGTTGATTTAATTACAGCCGAAATGGAGGTAGAACTTGCTCAAAGAATAAAAGCAGGAGATCAGATTGCTTTGGAAAAGTTAACTAAGGCAAATTTAAGATTTGTAGTTTCTGTAGCAAAACAATATCAAAATCAAGGATTGACTTTACCTGATTTAATCAATGAAGGTAATTTAGGTTTGATCAAGGCAGCCAAAAGATTTGACGAAACAAGAGGTTTTAAATTTATCTCTTATGCAGTTTGGTGGATTAGACAATCTATTTTACAGGCTTTGGCTGAACAGTCAAGGATAGTAAGATTACCCTTGAATAAGATTGGGTCAATCAATAAAATCAATAAGGCCTTTGCAAGATTAGAGCAAGAAAATGAAAGACCTCCTTCTGCTGAAGAAATTGCAATAGAATTGGATATGACTGTTAGTGATGTAAAGGGATCTATGAAAATTTCTGGTCGTCATGTATCAATGGATGCTCCACTAATTGAAGGAGAGAACTCTAATCTATATGACGTTTTGAATTCGGGAGAATCACCAAATCCTGATAAGAGTTTATTGCATGAATCGTTAAAAATAGAAATCCTAAGGGCTTTGGAAACATTGACACCTAGAGAATCTGATGTTCTACAACTTTACTTTGGTTTAGGAGATGCACACCCAATGACACTTGAAGAAATTGGAGAAACCTTTGATCTTACCCGTGAGAGAGTGAGACAAATAAAGGAAAAGGCTATTAGAAGACTGAAACATACTTCAAGAAGCAAGATATTGAGAACATATCTTGGTTAGAAAATAAAACAAATGTATTTTTCAAGCTATGATTAAATCTTCATTGTTGTACATGTTTTTTTTACTTGCCCTGACTTCTCTGGCCCAAGAGCGAAATGAGTTAAAATGGAAAAATATTGAAACGCTTGAGTTTGATTTTCCCAAAGAGAATTACACAAACGATACTATCTTTTTCTATCATTCTTTACTTAAAAGAAAGGCAAATAAGGACCCCCTAGGTGAAGCCCCCTCTTTCTCCTTTCCCGATCATGCAAAACCTTTGGACCTATATGACTATTGGGATCATAAGGGTGAAGAACAATATGACGTCTTGTTGACTAAAGTAGCCTATGTTTTAGATAAACCAATTTATTTTTTTTCAGAAGAACGATTTGCTGATCCTGGCTTTATTTCACAAACCATGCCAGCTGCAAAAATCAAGAGAATTGATAGTATTTATCGTATTTCTGTTGGTTTCGGTGCGCCGGAAATAGACTATACTTTACATTTTTATTCACCTGAAGAATTTGAATACCAATATCCAAAACTAAAAAACTACTTCAAAAAATATGATGGTTTAGATCTATCCTCTAACCTGATTATAGTGCAACATAATTTTAAATATGGAAAGGTCATGTTTCAGGAAACAAGTAAAATGTCAATATCCATATCCAGATATTTCAAATTGAATCAAGAGCAAACTTTGGTATTCAATTACACGCTAAATTACATCCATAATATTCCTCCTTCTTTTATTGGTGGCAGCGACTTTTTGATCGACAAAATCAAAGAAGGAATAAAGGCCTTGATCGACGAAACACAGTATGTTTGCAGAACGACAGAAATGACAGAAATGACAGAATAGTAATTTATTGATTTTCCAGGCGTACATTGATTTTAAATAGAACGCAATACTTTTTAATTACATCCCGGACCAGTTCGCTTGCAAGACGCCCTCTGCAGCTTTAACATCTACCACAATCCCTGTCAAATGAGCCATTCCAGATATTTTATCCAACTTTTCAGGACCATCTGCAGCCAGGATATTTACATTCACACCAGCTGTTTTATTTGCATGGTTTAACCCTTTTGCATGTTGATGTCCCCATCCGTGCGGAACCGCAATGGTTTTTGGCATTAATGTTTTTAAACTTTTGACGGCAAGCCGGATACACGCAGTCTCTGAGCGAACATCAATTAGATCCAATTCAATCAAATTCAGATCCTTCATATCGGTTGGATGTAAATAGGCATAATTCGTCTCTCGTCCTTTCGAAGTCATCCGTTCAATGTTGTGGGTCCAGCTATTATGGGTCGTAACGGCACGTTTTGTAATTAATTTAAAACGATGTGCATTATTTTTCTCATCATCAAACTGCCCTTCCAGCCTGTGCGATTGTTCCAATAAGATTTCCGGGGCCAAACACAGTTTTTTATCGGATGTCATTACTCTTTTTGGAATAAAACTTCCTGGCTTGTGATCTTTCCCCAAAATTCCATTTTTGTTTTTCTGCAATTTTTGGAAGGAAGTTTGCCTTGTAAGTCGCAAAAGTCCATTTAGCAAGGCCTCTTGGGGAAGAGTCGGAAAGTCTTTTTTGTTTTTTCTGGTATGATAGTTTTGTATACCAGTAAAAAACGACTGGGCCATTTTAGAACCAAATAACGGCATTCCAGATGCTCTGGCAAGATCCAAATAGATTGAACTTTCGTCACGTTGTTCGGCTGCTGGTTCATACACTGCTTTTGTAGCCTGCATATACGGTTTTTGCTGGAGACCAAGCATCAGTGGGAATATAAATGGAAGATCTGGACGTTGCAAAGGATCGGTACATGGTAAAACGTAGTGTGCCTCGGAGCTTGTTTCGTTTTGGTATATATCTAGAGTCACCAAAAGTTCTAACTTTTGAAAGGCTGTCTTCAATTTCTCCGAATTAGGCATGGTAATCAATGGGTTTCCACCTGTAACAAAGAGGGCTTTCAATTGTCCTTTACCAGGAGTGAGAATTTCATCGGCCAATAAGCCTCCCGGAAAAGCATCATTTACAGAAGTCATTCCTCCAACCCTACTTTTATCTGACCTCATGAGGATACCATTTTTAACACCGAATTTTATAAAATCCATGACTCCTTTGCCTACAAGTGTTCCACCTTTTTTATCCAAGTTTCCTGAAATAGCATTGATCACTTCCTGGAGCCAAAAAGCCAATGATCCATTTCCACCCATATTAACTCCTGTAGAACAGTATAATGCTGCCCCATCCGCCTGGATATAATCGCTAACCATTTCTTTCAAATCTGAAGCACGTATCTGAGTAACTTCTTCTGTTTTTTCGGGAGACCATTCTTTTACTACTTCTTTAATGGCATTTATTCCTATGGTATGTTCTTGGACAAATTGATCATCTATTCCATTTTGATCAATGAGTTCACGTAGAAAAGAAAGGTAAAAAAACACGTCAGTAGAAGGGCGGATAAACAAGTGCTTGCCAGCTACCGTTGCGGTTTCTGTTTTTCTAGGATCCACGATATATAATTTACCTCCCCTTCTTTCCAGGTTTTTTAATTTTTTGCTGGGATTTGGTACTTGTAAAAAGGACCATTTTGATACAATTGGGTTGGCGCCAACAATGATAAGACAATTGGTGTGATCAAGATCCGGAAAGGGAAGTGTAAATGGAAATCCATAGACAAGTTTTGAAACTGCAAATTTATTGGAACAATCTTGGGTAGAAGAACTATACATGCTTTTAGAGCCTAATCCTGTCATAAAACCTTGAGCAAAAACAGGATGTAAAACACTAAAACCAGCTGCTGTTCCTACATACATCCCTATTGAGTCTGCACCATCATCCTGATGCAACTGTTTTACCTGATCACCTATTTCTTGTATGGCTTGCTGCCATGAAACTCGAATATAAGAACCGTCTTTTTGCCTTTTTAAAGGATATTTTAACCTATCAGGCGATTGATACATTTCGTGCTGATACAAGCCCTTTACACATGAAAATCCATCTGTAGCAACATGATTTTCATTGGGTTTAATCGAAATTACCTCATTGTTTTGTGTATTTATCTCCAAACCACATAAAGACTCACATATTCGGCAAAATGTATGGTGGGTTTTAATTTCTTCTTGTTTGAACTGCATGCCAATTTGTATAATAGGTTTATCGTCATTTCGAAAATACGTATAATACCCATCATTCACAAAACACATTCTTAAAATTGACTCGCAATATTAAAGTTACGGATATACAGCCTAGTTTATGTCTGTTGATATAATAATGATATGATTGAAATTCTATGACTTATGTCAACAAGGCTTTTAGAGCATTGAAAGTTTAGAATAGGAAAAAGTGATAGATGCTTATTTAGTATCAAAATAAAAATTCTTACATTTAATTGAACGTTTTGTTATGAAAAAATTACTATTGCTTTTTCTCGGACTAATATTTCTTTTATCTCACAAATCAGAAGATAACCAATCAAAATCTATCAATGAATCAGAGCTTCAGGTTCTCAGAGAAATTGTTTTGGCAGATTCTATTCCTCGTGTTTATTTTAAAACAACCATTTCTGATCTGAATCAACCTCTTTCAAGGCACCTGTTCTATTTAAGCGAGTTTGACATCTGCAGCTCTCTTGTAAATTTGGGTTCAATTAAAATGGAAGAAGAAGAGAGACTTACTATCCTTGACAGGTTTACTACGATGGAAGTTGCAAACATCAACAAACTGATACGTGACCCTAAAAATCATACCGTGAAACAACTCAAAGGAGATAATTGGTTTGTGATTTCACTTCCTGTTGTTTTCAGAGATGGAAAGTATGCCATATATTATGCTAAAGGGACCTATATTGGCCAGTTCGTCTTGATGCAAAATATAGATGGCAGTTGGAAGGACGTCTGCTATTCTCCTGTATGGCAGGAATAGTTAAGTGTTAAGCCCGCCTGCCGGCGAGGCAGGTGTTAAGTGAAATTATGTACGTCCCTGATATAGGTTGACCACTTTTAAAGTGAAAACCTTATGAAAGCAAACTTAATACTTATTGTTGCAGTCTGGACGGTACTCGAAATGAGCACTATTACCTCCAGATTGATTAAATCAATTATGTCTATACATAACGCTATAAACTCTCGTTTTATATCTAATTAACAGCTTCAATATTCTTATACCCTCATGAAGGTATTTTTCTCTTGGTATCAGTTTTGTTCTTTTTTTTTCGATAACTATTTCATACTCTTCGGACAATAATTCACATAATTCGTCCTTTAACAACCTATTTTTCTAGAAACAATAATTAGCTTTAATCGTAGCACTTAGGTTCATAAGAATCCTATTTGTGTTTTTGATGAATCCTTATGACTTATTGTACTAAGCATCTATTTATATTAACCTTAAAACCAAACCCCCATGAAACAAATAAAGGGAAAATTTCTAAAAACTATCTCTAAACTGGTAATGATAATTCTGATCATAATTGCCTATTCCTGCAGCGAGGATACAATAGTCCTGCAGGATGACTTGGAGAAGAAGAGAGGAAAATCAAATACTTCAGATTTAAAAACTTTAGTGCGCGGTGCAGCTATTAATTCAGCCAATGGAATAGCCATTGGGCCAGATGGTAATTTATATGTTGCCAGTGTTCTTGGTCAGGACATCGTTGTCATGAACAAGAACAGTGGAAAAATTATAGACCGAATAACTGAAGGGGTAGACAGTCCTGATGATCTTGTTTTTGGACCAGATGGATCCTTGTATTGGACGGACCTGTTAACCGGAGAGGTTGGACGCAGGACTCCGGGTCCGAATGGGATTGTTACCAGTCAGGACGGAAATTTTACGAAATATCCATGGTATCCAGGAGTAAATCCTATTGCTTTTAATGACGAAGGTCGTCTCTTTATAGCTCTTGATTTTCAAGGTGACGGGTTATATGAATTTGATCCCGAATTTATTGATGGTCCGAGAACAATTGTCGAATGTCCTTCATTCCCTCCAGTTCCGTGTCTTGGATTTTTTAACTCTTTTGACTTTGGACCAGACCGTCGCTTATATGGACCATTGTTTGCATTTAATTTGATTATAAGCGTAAATGTGGATGAGGGAAATTCTTCTACTTCGAATCCATTCGACCCTAGTAGCGAACTGGATCTGAAAATAGTGGCAGGAAACGGTGATTTTAAGTTTAATAATCCAGCTGCAGCAAAGTTTGGGCCGGATGGCTTGCTATATGTATTGGATCAAAGTGGTCAGATTGTGAAGATTGATATTGAGAACAACAGTGATCCTATTCCCTTCATAACCCTCGAACCCGGGCTGGATAATATGGTCTTCGATGAAGATGGCAGCCTTTATGTTACGAATGCAGATCAGGGCTGGGTGAAAAAAATATTACCAAGTGGGCAAGCGCGTACCATAAGTCCTGGCGGGATGATCGTTCCTCAAGGAATAGCAGTAATGACAGGGCCTAATAACAAAGACATGATCTTTCAGGCCGATCTATTTAGTTTGAAACAATTCAATGGAAGCAACGGGCAACAGGAAGATCATTTCAAAGGCTTTTTGGTACCTCCACCAGACGTAACGGATCCACTAACGTTACCTCAGAATGTCTCATCATCTAATAATGATCTTATTATATCTTCATTTTTTAATTCAACAGTACAAGTCTGGAATCCAGAAGTAGGAGTTTTAGAAGGTCAAAACTATTTTATTGAAGGCTCCGCTCCCATTGATGCTGTTCGACTCAATTCAGGTGAAGTCATCGTGTCTGATATAGGTGAATTCAGGGGCGGTGTGTATAGCATGGACAATCCTAATTCTAACATACAAACATTAGTTGCAGCGAGTGGTCTTGCCACCGACGGTATATCAGTTTGGGCCGCCGATTGGGGGTTAGGAATAATCTACAAGATAGATTTTGGCGGAGGTCCTCCAACTTCAACTAAAGTTGCTGAAAATCTTTCCTTTCCAGAGGGATTGGCTGTTGATAATGAAGGAAGACTTTTGGTATATGAAACAAGTCCTTTTGATCCAACTTTTATTCCTCGCCTTTCCCGTATTGATTTTTCATCGGGTACAGCGGAAAGAACCACCATTGTAGAAGGCCTTGAACCCAAAAAAGGTGGTATAGACGGCTTTCCTCCGATGTGGCTCTTCGATGGCGTAGATGTTGGTGCCAACGGCGACATCTATCTTACAGGGGGTGAAGCGAATGTAATTCATAAAATCCCTCAAAGCAAAGTAAAATAAGGTCTTTGAATGAGGACTTATCAATCATCAAGGTTGAAGCATTCTTCTTAAGAAAGAAAAATATTCCAAAGTTTTAAATTTTGGAATATTTTTTTAATTAGTGCTTTACAGTCTGGACGGTACTTTTCTCGCCCTCGTAAATAATTGTTTTACAGGTAAATAATTTCTACAATAGGTCTCCATTTCTTAAATCAAAAATCTCCAATCCCCGCCTGCCGGCAGGCAGGTCCAATCTCCAATCATTTCCCTATATTTAACATCAACAACCGAACCTATGATCCCTTTCTTTAGAGGACAGAGCGTCAAGAAAATGTCTATTCTTTAGCCTCAATAAGCTCCAAACCCTGATGAACCCCTTTCTCTATAGCAGGCACCCCTCTTTCCATCCAAACAGGCTTTGCCGCTCCTTTTAAATAATAATCAAAAAACTGTGCCATTCTGATATTGAAATCTTTTCGGTTTTGATGTTTTTGTGGCCAATGC
>CAJQNF010000064.1 GCA_905479625.1 uncultured Flavobacteriaceae bacterium
ATTTAGCGCTATTTCATCTAAAATGAGCTGAGGCCCATGGTCTTCAATAAATTGTTCAGCCATTTTTGTTTTAACAAAACCAGGGGCAATGATAAATGATTTTATATTCAATTTACCAAAGGATCGAGCAACACTTCTCGCCAAAGAAACCAATCCACCTTTGGACGCGGCATAAGCAAGATATTCATTGGTTTCTCCCCTAAAAACAGCTCTGCTGGCTATATAGATAAATCTTCCTCCGTCTTGTTTTTTAAAATGGCTAATCCCTAATTTAGTTAGTAAGGCGGGAGCATCCAAATTAATTTGCATTGTTTGCTGCCATATGTCATACCAATCTTTAATTGACCCCTCAATGGGTTGTCTGAGAAATACACCTGCATTCAAAACAATAGCATCAATACGCTCGAAAGTGTCTAAAACTTCTTGCCAAAAACGCTCAACTTCGCTTGTAATTCCAAAATCGGCTTTAAAAATATGGGAATCTGTATCAGGGAATTTTTCGATCAAACTTTGAGCAGCATGTCTATTATTAAAATAATGCACTCCCACATTGGCACCCATTTTCATGAGATAAGCGGCTATTTCCTTTCCTATACCATCAGAAGCTCCGGTAACCAATATGTTTTGATCTTTAAGGTCTATATGAATCATCCTTTAAAGATAATCAAAATTCGAAATCAGAAAAGAATGTTACAACTAAAACCACCCAAATAGTTAATAATGATATTTATTCAGCAAGTATTGCGCTGACAAGAAGTTCAAAGGGTTCATCCCGTTTATTGCCGATCAAAAAAGCTACTTCCTGTATTTGACCCCCATCAAAATTAGGCAGATCCACAGCCCTTCCTCTAAAACGTGGTACCAAGTCAGAAAACGGAATCGATATTTCTTCCCATTCCCCGGAAGTTGAAAATTGATAGACATAAGAATATTGCTGGTACCTGTCAGATTTCACCCTGAATTGGTAGTCTTTGCCATCTCCTTTTAATTTAATAACAAAGCCTTTAAAGTTTTTGGTGACAATGGTCTTAAATCGATTTTGAATCATTGTAAAACCTCCATTATTATCTGTTGAAACCTCGCCTTTAAAAACAGCCAGTTTATTCTCTATACTAAATTCTCCTTTGGACAGACCTCCCATAACTCCGTCATTGACGATATACCAGCCTTTGCCACTGTTTTCCTGGGTGAAATCAAAAATGGTCAATTTATCTTGCACGGCTGAATGCATTAATATCAATAGTATAATAGTTGGTATCATGGTTTTTCATATTCCCCGAACATCGTCAGTAATGCGTTCGTTCTATAATCAAAAATCTCTTTTAGCTTTGGTTTTACCAATACGGAATGAAAACGATTGGCAATTAAAGACAACGGTAGTTTATAATGGACCACATCTGTTATTTCGGTCCCTCCCTCTATTTCTTTTAAGAAATGTTTGTGATGCCACATCGAATATGGACCTATTCTTTGTTCATCTACAAAGTATTTCTTATCCTCAACATGAGTTATTTCAGTTAACCAATTCAGTTTAAGACCCAATAAAGGGCTCACCTTGTAACTAATCATCTGTCCTGCATACATAGTCGCGTCTGTTTTTGAAATAATATGAAAACCCATATAATCGGGGGTGATTACTTTTAAATTTGATGGGTCTGACAAGAATTTCCAGGCTTCATCTAAACCTATAGGCAGATTTAATTTTGCAGATAACTGGTAGACCTGTCCTTGTTTCTCAAAATGCATGTTGATAATTTTTTCAGCTATTCACTTATCACTAAAATAAGGGTATCGTCAAACGCCTGCCAAGTGTTTTAGAACCTTCTTACTCATTGGCTTGGTAATTGATAAATAATAGTCAATCAATTGTCCGTTCTCATCTATTAAATACTTCTGAAAATTCCATTTTACAGAGGAACTCTTTTTTCCATTATATTTCTTATCAGTTAGCCATGCATATAGTGCATGTTGGTTTGCACCCTTAACATCCAACTTCTCCATCAAAGGAAACGTAACTCCGAAATTTAATGAACAAAAGGAATTTATACTATGTGCATCACCTGGTTCCTGTTTGCCAAATTGGTTGCAGGGCACCCCTATGACCTCTAAAGTATCAGGATACTTTTTGTGAAGTTTTTGAAGCGCTTCATATTGTTTGGTGAAACCACATTCAGAGGCTGTATTGACAATCAGAATTTTCTTTCCTTTACACTTATTCCAATCAAAAACATCTCCTTGAAGCGTCTTTAACTCAATATCAAAAATGTTTTTTGGGATTTCCTTAGCATTTTTCAAATCACCAATACTTAAATGGTGACATGTGTTTTCAATCTTGACTCAACCTTTCTTTTGATCGTAGTAAGTCTTTTCATAATATCCATAATCGCTTGGTCATTATTCACTTTATAAATCTCATTAAGACTTAAAATGAGTCCCTTAACTTCTTTTGATGCCAAAATTCTATCATTAGTTGACTTTAAAGACAATTTCCGATTTTCAAATTCTAAGGCTTGATCTATTACTTCCATAATTTGGGGGATTAAATTATTATTTCTTGTTAATTATTCCGTTGTTAGGTCGAAATTTATTTACCAAACTTACAAAACATCTCTCAATAAGTTCAACATAACACAACTAAGTTAATATTATTAGCATAGTTACCCTATTAAATGCATCGGAATATCTTATGGTGATATAGAATTTATCTATGTCTTATATTCGCAGAATTAATAAATTAAAGAATCCATGACCAAAAAGCCATGGATTCTAACCATATTAACAAAAATACTCAATGTGATGATTCATAATAAAGACTGCTGAGCAAAGGATTTGTTAACTCATCATGGGTCTTTTAACAATTTTTTAACCATTGAAGGTTCAATAATTATATGCTATTTAAGGTCGATTCATGAATTGTTCAACTTAAAATTCACATCAAAAATCAAGTTGCTATAAAAACTAGACGATTATTACTTATTTTAGCCCTCTTTTAAGGAATCAATTTTATAATTTAAATAGTAAGATATATATGAAGGTCATCAAGAAAATAATACTCATAAACCTGCTACTGTTAAGCGTTTCTGTCAATGCCCAAAGCCTTTCAGAATTATATGAAAAAGTGAACCCAGCTGTTGTAGTCATTCTTACTGAACAAAAAGAAATTGTTAGTTCAGGTAAAATGACTAAAACCGTCACCTCTGGTGGATTAGGTTCAGGGTTTATGATTTCAGACTCACAAATTGTGACAGCTGCTCATGTTGTTCAGGTAGCTGAAAAGGTAGACGTTCAATTTCTTGACGGAGAAATCATTCCGGCTAAAGTAATCTCTGCTTATGGAACAGCTGATGTCGCTTTACTTGAATTGATCTGGCCCAGAAAAAATGCAGTTGTTCTGAAAATGGCAGATTCTGACAATGTGAAAATAGGTGAAAGAGTCTTTGTCGTAGGTGCACCTTATGGACTGGGGCATTCCTTATCTTCGGGGTATGTTAGCGGAATCATTAACGATACAGAAGATAAAAATCCCTTTACCAATTCAGAATACATACAAACGGATGCGGCTATCAATACTGGTAACTCTGGAGGTCCGATGATCAATATGAATGGAGAGGTTATCGGGGTGGTGAGTAATATCTTAACTCAATCAGGAGGATTTCAAGGAATTGGATTTGCCTCGTCGTCGAATATTACAAAAGAATTGCTATTTGAAAAAAAGATTATTTGGAATGGTACGGATGTAATTCCTTTGACTGGAAAAATAGCGCAAATATTCAATTTACCTCAAAAAAGTGGTTTGTTGGTGCAACGGGTTGTTAAAGTATCACCTTTCGGTATTTTAGGGGTTGAAGACGGAGATATTGAAATGACTATCAATGGTGAAAAGTTAATTGTTGGTGGAGATATTATCTTATCAATCAATGGCGTGGAATTTGAAAATACTGATGAATCTTTACTGGAAATTTCCAAAGCATTAGAAATTAAAAAAGAAAACACTTCATTGGAGCTAGTAGTTCTTAGAGCCGGAAAAAAAGTCACTTTAGGGAGGTAATAAAATAAAAGGCCCTTGAAATTTTCAAGAGCCTTTTTCATTAATTCTTTATTTCTTTTTCTTTGTCCTGTACCTGAGGATTGATCTGGTTCCCATCTGCATCGATTTCAATAATCGCATCAAAACCCAGTGTTGTTAACTTTTCAGCTATCTTGGCCTTATCTCCTACCATAAACCAATTTACATCATCCGGTTTAACAACCTGTTGACTCACTGTTTGAATATCTTTTAAAGAAAGGTTTTTAACCCTTGCATCGTAGCTTTTAAAATAATCATCTGATAAATTATATTTTATAATATCAGAGATAGAACTATTGACAGCTGCATTAGTCTCCCATTGACCTGGTAATTTCATAACTTGGTTGGTCTTAACCTTTGACAACTCTTCTTGAGTGGCAGGCTTATCATTGACAAACTGCTCTAATTCCTTTCGCAACTCAACAACAGATTCGGATGTTTTATCAGTTTGAACCGGGGCATAAACCAAGAAAGGTCTTTGCTCTTTATTTCCCAATACAAAACCACCTGCGCCGTAAGCCCAATGTTTGTCCTCTCTTAAATTCATATTGATACGCGAAGTAAAATCACCTCCTAATATACTCACCATTTGCTCAAGTGCAATTTGTGATACTTCACCATATTTTGCTGTGAGATTTCCTGCAATAATTACAGACTGTTGTGATTCTGGTCTGTCAATCAAGTATAAAGTATTTTTTGAGTCTATTTTTGGTTCCTGGAATTCAATTTTGGGAACATCCTTCTTCTTCCATTTACCCAATGACTTCTCCAGGGCTGATTTTAACTCATTCATCTCAACATCCCCAGTAACTATCAAAGTTGCATTATTAGGCCTGATCCAGGTATCGTAAAAGTTTACAGCATCAGCTCTTGTCAATTTCCCAACAGTTTCCTCATAACCCGTTCCCGTATAAGGGTTACTGTATGGATGGCCGTCGCCATATAAATATTTATTCATAGATCTCAGCGCCATGGCAATAGGCTGTGATTTTTCATTTTTAATATTATTTATTTGTTCCGTTTTCAACCGCTCAAACTCTTTTTCAGGAAATGCAGGATTTAAAACGATATCAGCAAATAAATCAAGACTTTGGTTTAAACTCGGCTTTAAAGTATTCAAATAAATACTTGAATTATCCTGATCTGAAAAAGTATATATATTCGCTCCTAACAATTCAAGTTTTTCATTAATTTCAAGAGAATTTAACTCTTTGGTGCCTTCGTCCATCAAATTCATTGCGAGGGCAGCCGTTCCTGGGCTTGATAGATGATCAGTCTTATATCCCGCATCAAACATAAGATTCATTACAACAGTTGAAACCCCCTGTCTTTTGGCTAATACAATATTTAACCCATTGGA
Source organism: uncultured Flavobacteriaceae bacterium (assembly GCA_905479625.1). Classification (GTDB taxonomy): domain Bacteria; phylum Bacteroidota; class Bacteroidia; order Flavobacteriales; family Flavobacteriaceae; genus Lutimonas. The sequence continues at coordinate 5,427 of CAJQNF010000064.1, forward strand.
TAATTTAGATCTTTCCAAAGTAGGAAATGATGCTGCTTTTTGAGGGCCAAGTGCGGGAATATTTGAACGATCTACGCTCGATTCAGTCACAGAATATTCCGGAAATGGGTTGCAAACAATAGTATGCTTACCTCGATTCAACCATTTTTGCATTGTATTTGTTAGGTCCTCAACAGTAGCTTCTTCAGCAAATTTTAATACTGTTTTATAGTAAGAAGCGTCTCCAAAATAAGTTTGATTTGAAGCTAAAATATCTGAAACACCTCCAAAACCACCAATTCTTTCCAAGCCTTTTATAAAACCGGCAAAATAAGAAGCCTTTACTCTTTTAAGTTCTTCTTCAGTAGGTCCGTTATCAATTAGGTTTCTGATTTCAGCTAAAACAATTCGCTCTACTTCCTTGACGTCCTTTCCTGGCTTAACATTCGTCTGAACTACAAAATTACTTGCTATTTCTTTAGAAAATTCAAAAGCATTGACTGAACTGGCAATTTGCATATCATAAACCAATTTCTTATATAATCTCGAGTTTTTTCCACTACTAAGGATCGCAGCAATAAGGTCAAAATGAACATCTTCCTTGTCACCAAAAGCTGGGGTATCCCAAGCCATTACAATTCTACTTTCTGGAACACGATCTTCATAAACCTGATAGGTATCTCCATTATGCACAGGCACATCAACTTCTTTTCTGACGATTGTTGGTCCTGAAGGAATATCTCCAAAATAGTTCAATACTTTCTCGTGAATTATTTTTGGGTCTACATCACCAGCTATTGCAATTACAGCATTCGCAGCTCCATAGTAGCTTTTAAACCATTCCTGCACATCCTCCAGTGAGGCGGCATTCAAATCTTCCATCTCACCAATTACGGTCCAGGAATAAGGGTGCCCCTTCGGGTACATGGCTTTAGTCAATAAATCATATTGTCTGCCATAGGGTTGGTTTTCTCCTTGCCTTTTTTCATTTTGAACTACTCCCCTTTGCTCATCCAAAAGTTCCTGATCAACAACACCTAGAAGGTGTCCCATTCTGTCAGATTCCAAAAAAAGTACCTGATCCAAAGCTGAAGTAGGGACATTCTGAAAATAATTAGTTCTATCTGAGTTTGTCGTTCCGTTCACATCAGTTCCCCCAATTCTTTCAATGGCTTGAAAATAATCATCGTCAAAATTTTCACTGCCATTGAACATCAAGTGCTCAAATAAATGTGCAAATCCACTTTTGCCTAATTTTTCATTTTTGGAACCTACATGGTACCATACATTAACAGCAACAATGGGTGCTTTATGATCTTCATAAATTAATAGAGTTAGACCATTGGGTAATACATGTTTTTGATAAGAAAGATCAACATCTTCGGCGCTAAATTCAAAATTTTGTGCAATTAAAACAGTGTTGCATAGCAACAGAAACAATAGGTTTAGGATAGTTTTTTTCATTTTTATGAAGGTAAAGGATTAATAGTCACATAAATATATTCAATTTATCTGCAAAATCAGATTAATTATTTGATAATTTCGGACTGTTAAACAAAAGGTATCCAAAGCCAATAGAAAAAATACTATAAATGATACCAAGAATAAGTAAATAGCTCAAATCAGTATTTTTAGCATATTGCTTGATGAGAATGGAAGAGCCAATAAAAAAATGAGCAAAATTAGCCACCACAACTCCTTTATTATAAATGCCACCTATCAGACTGCCCTTCACCATCCAGTTTAACATGCCAAATCCAAACAGTAAAGCTCCACATAATTGCAATATAAAACTCAAATCATCTTCTTTTCCTATAAGATGTAAGGCTTCCTGTGGGAGAAAACTTAATAAAATTCCTATAATTACCAGAAAAAAAGCTGAAACGGTCATTAGTATTTTTGTACTGAACATAGTGTTTATTTATTTGTTTGTTATTTCACAGTCATTACTCCTTCTGGTATCCATAAGATGTACTATTTTCCAACCCTCTGCACCGTCTTTGATCAGATGAAATGCGTCTACTCCACAATGACTAAAATCCGTTCCTACATAAAATGCATAATCAGTCCAGACCTGAGCAATACCTCCATCAATCTCAATCTTAGTATTCCAAATTTTTTCATCCCAAATTTGATCATGTGGCGTTCCTATGGCGATTAAGAAGGAAGACAATGCTCCTTTTTTAATTACTTTTTCTCCTTGCTGATTGGTAAAAGAAGTATACATATTGACCTCCTTGCCAAAAACGGATGCCACTTTTGCGCTATCTGCTTCTCGCATGCCGTCAAACATCTTTTGAATTAAAAGCTCAACTTCATGATGTTCATTCGGCGAACCTTTATCTTGGCTAAAAATAAGCATTGGCGCAATCATAAGGATCAGGCTTGCAAAAAATGACTTTAGGTCGTTCATATACATTAAATTAAAGTTTACTTTAGTCTTTTTTCAAAGTTAATCAAATATGCATCTTATGAAAATCTTAAAATTTTATTGTTTAATGCTACTTCTGGCTTCTTTTCCCCTATACGGTCAATCGACTTCCTATCAAAAGCAAAAGGCAAAAAAAATTGAGCAAGGATCGCCCTTTACAAAAATTATAAACAGAGAATTGCCTGCAACAATCGTATATGAAGATCAGGAAATGATTGCCTTTGTTCCGCTTAAAGAACAGGCTAAGGTTCATTTGCTAATTGTTCCTAAAAAGGAAATTCAAACCATCAATGAAGCGGATCAAGAGGATGCCTTATTGCTGGGAAAAATGTTACTGTTGGCTGGAAAACTTGCGAAAAATAATGGTATTGACCAAAGTGGTTATCGTATATCCATCAATATCAATGAAGATGCAGGACAGTCGGTTTTTCATCTTCATATGCACATCCTGGGCGGTAATAAACTTGGCCCTATGGTCGATCGAATTGATTAAATTGTATTTTTATCTTTCCAATAACTAAAACCAAAATCGATGAATATCAAAAATCTTTGTCTTATCGCAGTCATTTTACTGCTCAGCTTTCCTATGAATATTTATGCTCAGGAAAATACAAATTTGAGTAGCGGCCCATATAAGCAGCTTATTATTAGAGGAGTAACACTTATCAATGGTAACGGAGCACCTCCTATAGGGCCTGTTGACATAGTTGTTGAGCAAAACAAAATCGTAGATATTCAAGTTGTTGGATATCCAGGCGTCGAGATTGATCCTAAAAGAAGACCTCAGTTAAAAGAAGGTGGAGAAGAATTAATGGCTGAGGGAATGTATCTCTTGCCAGGGTTTATCGATATGCATGGGCACATTGGTGGAACCTCGCAAGGTGCAGAACCTGATTATGTATTTAAATTATGGATGTCTCATGGGATTACCACCGTAAGGGAACCCAGTGGAAGAGGATTAGATTTTGCCTTAAAATTAAAAGAACAGAGTAAGAAAAATGAGATTATCGCTCCAAGGATTATTGCTTATACAGGGTTTGGTCATAAAAGTAAATCATTTAATCCGCTCAATGATCAGCCCATCAATACTCCTGAACTAGCCAGAGAATGGGTCAGAGCCAACGCCAAAAGAGGTGCCGATGGGGTCAAATTCTTTGGTGCTGAGCCCGAGATCATGAAAGCAGCTTTAGACGAAAATAAAAAACTAGGATTAGGTTCGGCCTGCCATCACGCTCAAATGAGTGTTGCCAGATGGAACGTTTTACACTCTGCAAGAGCTGGACTTACCTCCATGGAACACTGGTATGGATTACCCGAAGCGTTATTTGAAGACAGGACAGTTCAGAATTACCCTCTGGATTACAATTATAACAACGAGCAGCATCGTTTTGAGGAGGCGGGAAGATTATGGGAACAGGCCGCTCCACCGTATTCAGATCACTGGAATGCCGTTATGAATGAATTGCTAGAATTAGATTTTACATTAGATCCTACCTTTAATATTTATGAAGCAAGTCGGGATTTGCACAAAGCAAGAAGAGCGGAGTGGCATGAAACCTATACCTTACCTTCTCTTTGGGAATTTTACCAACCCAGTAAAATATCTCATGGATCCTACTGGCACTACTGGGGGACTGAGCAGGAAATTGCATGGAAAAAGAATTATCAGTTATGGATGACCTTTGTCAATGAATACAAAAACAGAGGTGGACGGGTTACCGCCGGATCAGATTCTGGTTTTATATTTCAGTTATATGGGTTTGCCTACATTCGAGAATTAGAACTTTTAAGAGAAGCTGGTTTTCATCCACTTGAAGTGATCAGAGCTGCTACCTTAAATGGAGCTGAGGCTTTAGGAATGGATGATCAAATAGGATCGGTTGAAATTGGTAAATTGGCAGATTTTGTTATCGTTGAAGAAAATCCTTTGGAAAACTTTAAAGCCCTTTACGGAACTGGAGCTATTAAACTAACAGAAAATAATGAAGTTGTTCGTGTAGGAGGCGTTAAGTATACTATTAAAGATGGAATCATCTATGATGCCAAAGCATTATTAAAAGAGGTGGAAATCATGGTGGATCAGGCAAAAAGTAGCGAACAATTTAAAATTATCCAACCTGGAATGAAAAAATAGGTTTGGTCGAATCTAACGGAACTCACCTCTCCTACAGCCATAAATCAATATAAATGTGTTAAATAATTGTTAATATAGTACTTGGTTTTACATAGTACTGTAACAAATAGATATGTTAGAGCGTCTATATAGTAGAAACCAATTAAATATAACAATTATGAAAACTTTTTTAAGCACCCCAACAGAATCCGAATCAAGAAAATATGTTGCATTTTCTAATTTCAGAAACACCAAAAGAATCAGATGGTCAGAATACAGAAATTATGGTCATTAATCAATAAATAAAAGTCTAACAGTACAAACAAAACACCATGACAACAAATATGAATATATCAACCACACAGGCCAGAGAGCATTTGTATTTCAGTAATTATAAGTATACAAAAAGAGTTAAATGGTCAGAACACAGACATTATGGATTATAGAAACGATACCCCACCTTAGCAAAACCTATTCAAACATTGAGTAGGTTTTTTTTTGCAATTAATTGGTTTTTATTTCACCTATATTACTCATTTTAAATTTATTATCTATATTTAATGTTATAAACCAAAATATAATCATCATGACTGAATCAAAAAACAAACCCACAACTTCGTTTTGGATCATTGGTATTGTGGCACTCATTTGGAATTTAATGGGTGTTTTTGCTTATTTACAGCAAGCCTATATGACCGCTGAAGATTTAGCTGCACTGCCTCTTGACCAACAAGCCCTTTATGAAAATGTGCCCGCCTGGGTAACAGCTGCCTTCGCCCTGGCTGTATTTGGGGGTGCCCTTGGTTGTATCTTACTTTTACTTAGGAAAAAACTAGCCACCTTTGTACTTATTATTTCCTTTATTAGCATTCTAGCGCAAATGAGCTACAACTTCTTTATAAGTAAAGCTATGGAGGTTTATGGTCCTGGCGAAATGATTATGCCTGCAATGGTCATTATAGTTGGCGCCTTCTTAGTATGGTATTCTAAAAAAATGCAAACCCAGGGAATCTTAAGTTGAAAAAGAGATCAATTCATAAGAGTTAAGCTTATTCGTTTTGGATAAGCTTTTTTTTATGACTTTAAATTTGTGTTTTTGGTCATGATAATCCCTTTCATTTTTATAATTTGCGAACCAATTAAATGAGCCAAATGAAAGTTTGCATTGCCGAAAAACCCAGTGTAGCCAGAGAGATTGCTAAAGTATTGAAAGCCAATACAAGGCATGATGGATATTTTGAAGGAAATGGGTATGCAGTGACTTATACTTTTGGTCATTTATGTACTTTGTTTGAGCCTAATGATTATAAACCATACTGGAAAAAGTGGGATTTGAACAACTTGCCCATGCTTCCGGAGAAATTCAATATTAAAGTAAACAAGGATTCCGGAATTCAAAAACAATTCAAGATCATCAAAAGCTTATTTGACAAAGCGGAAGTCGTTATCAATTGTGGTGATGCAGGCCAGGAAGGAGAATTGATACAGCGATGGGTGATGATGGAAGCCGGTTATAAAGGTGAAATACAACGCCTTTGGATCTCTTCGCTAACTGAAGAAGCTATCAAAGAAGGTTTTAAGAATTTAAAAGCCTCTGAGGATTATGACCAATTGTTTTATGCAGGATATTCCAGGGCCATTGGTGACTGGTTGCTTGGAATGAATGCTACCAGGCTATATACCTTAAAATATGGCAAAGACAGGCAGGTTCTTTCGGTTGGAAGGGTTCAGACCCCTACCCTTGCCATGGTAGTGGAACGCTATCAAAGCATTCTGAATTTTAAGCCGCAGCCTTACTGGGAATTGCAAACAACCTATAAAAATACTTTATTTAGATATGAAGAAGGTAGATTTCTCAGCAAGGAAGAAGGTAGCCACGTGGCTGAAAAAGTAAAGGAACACGCCTTTGAGGTGAGCAACATTGAGAAAAAAAAGGGAAAGGAATATGCACCAAAACTTTTTGATTTAACAGGTTTACAGGTGTATTGTAATACAAGGTTTGGACTAACAGCCGAACAGACGCTGAATATTGCCCAAAAACTTTATGAACAGAAGTTGATTACATATCCTAGGGTGGATACGACATTTTTACCAAATGACGTTTATCCAAAGGTTCCAAATATTTTAAAGCAACTCTCTAAATATGAAGCGGTTTGCCAACCCTTATTGAACAAAAAAATTAAAAAATCAGCCAAGATTTTCAATGATAAAAAAGTGACTGACCACCATGCCATTATTCCAACAGGAGTGGAAATGTATCTTTCTGAAGAGCAGGGAAAAGTATATGATGCGATCACGCGCCGTTTCATTGCATCGTTTTATCCCGATTGTGAGGTTGCCCATACGCATGTATATGGCAAAGTGGATACTTTTACCTTTAAAACCAGTGGCAAACAGATGTTAAGTCTCGGATGGAAGGAGGTCTTTCAATTCAAAGAAGAAAATACGCATCAGGATGATTCAGTGCTCCCTGATTTTGTGAAAGGAGAAAAAGGAGAACATGTTCCCTCTTTTCTTGAAAAGGAAACCAAACCTCCTAATTATTTTTCAGAAGCCACTTTGTTAAGATCTATGGAGACGGCAGGTAAAGATATGGATGATGATGAAATAAGAGATTTGATGAAAGAAAATGGTATTGGTAGGCCTTCAACACGTGCAAGTATTATTGAAACTCTTTTTAGAAGGAAATATATTGTAAGAAATAAAAAGCAAATTCTTCCAACTCCTACCGGTGTAGACCTAATCAATACGATTCAAAATCAATTGTTGAAATCTGCTGAATTAACAGGAAACTGGGAGGCGAAACTCAAGGAAATTGAAAAAGGAAATTATCATGCCGGTGCCTTTATCAAGCAGATGAAATCTATGGTTGATCAATTGGTCTATGAAGTACGATCCGATCATCAAAATAGATCAATTTCGACAAGTACTGAAGTGCCAGCGCTAAAAAGTGAGGCTCCGAAGAAGAACAATAGCAACATCGTAGGTTTAACTTGTCCTAAATGTGAAAATGGGACCTTGGTCAAAGGGTCAAAAGCTTACGGATGCACTTCACATAAAAACGGATGCAACTTTCTCTTGCCTTTTCGCTTCATGGAGAAAAAAATATCTGATAATCAATACCTAAGACTACTTAAAAAATCTGAAACAGTTCAATTAAAGGGATTTAATGACAAAGGACAAAAAGTAAATGGAAAGATATGCCTTGACGACCAGTTTAGTCTCATACTAGAACAAAAGGCAGCAATCAAGACCTCTGAGGATCAAACGAAAAATAAATGTCCAAAATGCACAAATGGTGAACTGATCAAAGGCAATAAGGCTTATGGATGTAGTAATTATAAAAATGGATGTGATTTTGTATTTCCCTTTGACAAGATACGCAGTTTGGCTCAAGGGAAGCCATTAACCGCAGAACTCGTAAAGCGCATTATTTCAGGTCATTAGCAACCATAATGTGCTGTAAAAAATAGACCATAGCGTTTATTGTTGGCATATCAATGCATTCCAGAAATAAAGAAAACCAGCGTTTTATTCGATCGTCGAAACACCATTCAGATCAGTGGTGAGTACCTCACTCATATAATCAAAAAAGGGACCTAAAGTTTGGAAGGAAAACAACACTTCCTTTAAAAAATCAGGTGATAAAACCTCCTTGTCAGAAAATTTTCTAACCGCAATAAATCCTTTTTTACGAATGAGATCGATGGCCGGATGCTCTTTTTGAAATCCCTTGGGGGCAGTCTTTAATTCTTCGCCTTCCAATTGTCCGCCAAAAATTCTTTTAAAATCCGGTGCCTTCAATATATCTCTTATATCCTGATCGCCAATCTCAAACTCCTTTCTGATTCTAAAAAGATCCTCTTTATTAGGGGCCCAAAAACCTCCAGCTAAAAAGGATTCTCCAGGCCTTATTCTTAGATAATAACCACCTCTTAACCTCTTTCCGCTGCGACTGAAGGATCCGGCAAAATGGGGTTTGTAAGGGGTTTTATCTTTAGAAAATCTGACGTCCCGGTAAATTCTGAACATTTTAAATTTTTCTATTTCATCAAACTGTAACAACCCTTGTTTTATTTCCTCATAAAACGCTTTCGCCTCTACCTGAATATCCTGAAATCTTGGTTTATTTTCATTAAACCAGTCTCTGTTATTATTCCGCTTTAATTCATTTAAAAAATCGATTATGGTACTATTTATTGGCATATCACTATGGTTTAATCTTTGATAAAGGTATTAAAATCTTCAAACTCTATATTGTTCATCAATTTTTGATGCATCTTATCTTATAAAGTTAACAAGAAAATTCTAAGACGGTTTTAATCCCTAATTCAATGAAGTCAATTTCCTTGAATTACGGGTAAACCTCCAAATACTCAATACGGCAACCATAAGCAATACGGCAACGCATACATACACAAATTTAGGAATAGGTACAGGATCTCCTGTGGCATAAGAATGTAAACCTGTAAGGTAATAATTAACACCAAAAGAGGTCATCACTATGGAGAAGAAAGCAAAGGTGCTTGCTATGTTAACGACCAGATCATTATTCAGTTTTGGAATCAATCGCATATGTAAAACAATAGCATATACGATAATACTGATCAACGCCCAGGTTTCCTTAGGGTCCCAGGCCCAGTATCTACCCCATGATTCATTAGCCCAAATTCCGCCTAAAAATGTTCCTATACTTAAAATGAACAATCCAAGTGTCATAGACATCTCATTGATATAAGATAACTCCTTTATTTTCGCATCCAGTAGTTTGTAATTTTTTTTATTTCTAGCTATAATCATGACTTGGGCCATAAGACCCAAAAGCGCTGATAAAGCCAATGGGGCATAACTGCTAATAATAGTAGCTACGTGAATTTTTAACCAATAAGATTTCAAGACAGGCATCAAGTTTGTAATTTCCGGACTTAACCAATCCAAATAACTGACAAACAGAAGAGTTCCTGTAAAAATACTCGCTAAAGGCAAGGTGAAATCTGATTTCCTAAAGAAGATCAAACCGAAAAGCATCAGCCCCCAGGATACGAATACGATCATTTCATAGCCGTTACTCCATGGCGGATGTCCCGCGATATACCACCTTAAGATCAAATTAAAGCTATGCAATAAAAAAGCGATCAAAGTAAGAATCACCAAAACATGCAGCAGCCTGTTGATCCAGGTTTTATGATAAAATATTTTAAGCAAAGCCATCATAAGCAATACAAGTCCCAATGAAAAATAAGCTTGAAAGAGCCAAAAATTCAAATTGAGACTATTATACCATAATTCAGCTTCTATTCTTTCTTTTGAAGGAATAATATCGGAGGCCAAAACATCCTGGTACTTTTTGATATAAGCCAATGCATCTTCTGCCTCAGTCCAATCTCCCGAGGCTTTTGCATTTTGAATATTAACAAAATACAAAGGGATAATTCCAATGGCAAACCTCGCTTCCTCTTCTTCAAAATCATCGAAACTATGATTGGGATTGTACCAGGTTTTGGAAGGGTCATTCTTTTTTGGAAATATCTTTAAGTAATTACCAGACAAGACGTTAAATACTAGATTAAAGCGCTCATCCACTTTTAATATCTCCTTGTCAAATTCATTTCGTTCTGCAGGTTTCTTCTCATTGGCCTCCAGAACCACTTGCTCAAGAATATAATTCTCATCTGCATCCAGCAACGTGTTAAATGAAATCAGTCCATTAATGCCAGTCTCAAGGTTTTTGAAGATTTGTCCTCCCTTTTCCTTATCTATTTTTATAAGAGGCATTGAATACCAGCGTCGTGGATCAAGATGTATGGCCAGAAAAACTTGATCCGGATAAAGTTTTATCTTATCCCCCTTATAATAATTCTTCCTTGAAATCTTTCTTAGAAATTCTGATGCCAATGTATTAATCGGCTTGATTCTCCCATCGAGATCCTGCACCATTAGCTTTCCAAAAAGTTCAGCATGTTCCCTATCAACAGTTTGTGACGTAAGAATACTGTCAATATCTTTTATGGGGTCATTTTGCGTCGCATACACGGATCCCCAGGATAAGGTGGCCAGAATTATTAAAGTGGCAGACTTTGCTCTTAAATTATCTAATTTTTTTCTGACAAGGCTAAACCTTGATCCTTTGGCAAATAAGGTAAAGAACATACCCAATCCCATGAAGAGATAGCCAAGATACGTAATGAAGGTTCCTAAACGATCCTTATTAACGGCCAAAACAGTGCCTTTTTCATCAGTATCATATGATGCCTGGAAAAAGCGATGTCCTTTATAATCCAAAACATGGTTCATATATATTCTATGATCTGTTTGACCTGCTTCATCTATCACGGTGACTTCACTGGCATATGAAGACGGGCTGGTTGATCCTGGGTATTTCTCTAGTTGAAAATCTCTTAGCATTAGTTGGAAATCAGTTTTTACAGCTAAGGCTCCATAGGCCACTTTTAACTGCAGATCATCAACCTGTAAAGTCCTGAATTCAGGCAGATACCCGTGTTTATAGATCAATGGAATTTCCTGATGCTCTCCATCAACTTCAACATCCAATAAAACCAGGTCATCTATACGGTCATCATTATCTTTGGGTTTTGTAGCTCCTGATGCCCATCCCAAATCTCCATTTTTGATGTGTTTGACCACAACGAATGACAAATCATGACTCTTGTACAAGGTATTCATTTTTGCGGGATGAGTTTGATTCGCCTCTAATGATCCGGCTGTCTCACTCGCCATGATAAAGAAATTCAAGGGTTCATTTGCACGAATCATCAAGCTGTCATTCTCACTGAAAAATGAGATTCCGTTTTCAATTTGCTTATTAAATCCAACGGCATGTTGGTGTTCACCAATTAACTTCTCTGTCCCTTCCTTTAGATATAAATTTTGCCGACCATTTCCTGCCGCCATGACCAATTCAAGAATCTCCTGCCCGTTCCCTTCCGACTCTTTTAGAACCTCTTTGGCATCTGTGATAAACTCTTTTAAAACAACTTGAATATTGTCACCACCAATTTCAGCAGTTACTTCAAGTTTATTTTCCTTAATTGGTGAAAAATACATCTCCTTTTTTAAGGCCAGGCTGTCTCCATCCTTTTGAGCAACCAATTGGATATAATTTTTGTCAGAAATCATGATATTTGAAGACTCGCCTTCCCTGATCCTCATTACGCCTTCAAAACTTGTATAACGCGTAATTCCGGCTCCAATCAATATGATCAAAAACGACACATGAAATAGTAATACAGGCCACTTTCTCTTTACATACAATTTGTATCTAAATATATTGGCAATAAAATTTAATCCAAGAAGTATCATGACCCACTCGAACCACCAGGCATTATAGATCACAGTTCTGGCGGTTTGCGTACCAAAATCATTTTCAACAAAAGTGGCTGTTGCCATCGATGCCGCAAAGACAAGCAATAGTGTTAGGGCCATTTTTGGAGAAAAAAGAATGGAAAAAATTGATTTCATACTTGCCGGATATTAAAAACCTCATAGATATTTATCTATGAGGTTTAAGATTTTTTTATTCTTGAAAATTATTTGATCCCAGATGACTTTACTTCCATCTTAGCTTCTCTTGCCTTGGCCTCTTCCAACCAACCAGGAATAACTTCTTTTTTAAATGTCTCTTTTTCTGAAACCAGCTTATCCATATCCAATCCGATATATTCCTGAGCTTTATCCTTACTTGCAATATCAGGCATTACGATAGGCTCATTAAAACCTAAACTAGCCAATAATCTCGCTAATTTTATTCTGGCATCCTGTACCTTACTCATTCCGGTTGCATAAACTCTTGCGATTTCAACAGGCGAGTGAAAAGAACCTCCGTGGGAAGCTGCTCCATAATCCCATCTCCACTGAGCGTGTCTGATGTCTTGAAGAATATCTTTCATTTGCGCCTCAGTTGCCCCAAGATCCCAGGCTTTTTTAGCTTCTAAATGAGCAAGAACCAAATCTCCTTCAAGAGCCAATCTGGTTTCAGCTGATTTCTTCTGTCTGGAATATACATTTTCAATTAACTTACTGGTTTCCTGACGGTGGCACACCTGACAAGAATTAGCGACATTGTTTAAAGGTGATTGAATATGATGATCAGTAAATTTTTGTCCTCCTTCACTTTTATAAGGCATATGGCAATCAGCACAAGAAACACCTCTATCGGCGTGAACACCTGTCAAATAAGTTTCATAACCCGGGTGCTGAGCTTTCAACATAGGCGCTTTACTTAAAGTATGGGTCCAATCACTGAAACCAATATCATCATAGTATTTTTCCATATCCTCTGCAGTAAATCCTTCTTTCCATGGGAAAACCAAATAAGGAACTCCTTCTTTACCAGGAATATTTTTATTAAAGTAATATTCAGCGTGACATTGAGCACATACCAAAGATCGCATTTCCTGGTGTGTTGCCTGACCAATATCTTTACCCATACTATCAAAAGCCTCAACTAGCGCTGGTCTTGAAATTTGTAAGCTCATATCCTTGGGGTTGTGACAGTCTGCACAACCAATATTATTGACAACTTCACTTCCCTTCGATGCCCATTTTCCTGAATAAAATTCATCAATTCCCTTTTCATTCATCAATCTCGGAACATCAGGGCTTTTACAAGTCCAACATGTAGCAGGCATTGGTCCGTCATCCGGTCCGGTAGGCCCTCCTGTTCGAAGGCTGTTTTGAATATCATCTATAGCATAATAATGCCCACGTCCTTGTTTATAATCTTTCGAAAAACCATATCCAGCCCAAAGAATTACAAGATTAGGATCTTCTTCAAGTAAATCAATCGTATGGCTGCCTCCCTGATAAGATGCAAAATTAGTATCTAAGGTTTGTAAGTACGATTGGTATTCTTTTGGAAAGTTCTTGCCCCAAACATCATTTCTAGGCTCATTATCATTAATTTCCACCATCGGTGTATAGGCGAACTTCGCCTCATTTTTCCTATTGATTACACTCGATGCAAGCATTCCTAAGAGGAATACTACGACGGCGGTTACGATAAACAAGATCCAATTCTTCATATGTTGATATTTTTATTTATTCATTTCTGTTTTTAACCATTCCGGTATCACATCCTTCTCAGGATCTGTTGGAATAGGTGCTAAAGTATATTTCGTACTGGAAAGACCATGAACCCTGCCATGAGGTACTTCACGATGACATTCCCAACATTTCCGTCCAGTTCTGTTCTCATTGTGATTTTCTAACCAACTGGAAAGTTTTACATCAGTTACCTGATTTGTATGACATCTTATACAGTTATTATGTACCACTTCCTGTGAAGCCTCTTTCATAAAAATTACTTGAGGTTCATTACGAAGTGTAAATACCGAGGCATGGTACAAACCATCCTTGGCTTTAAAGAAATATTTGCTTGCTATATTGTTATGAGGAACATGACAATCATTACAGGAAGTGGCTTCCCGGTGAGAACTGTGCATCCAACTATTATATTCAGAGGTCATGACATGACAATTGACACAGGTCTTTGGGTCATCGCCCATGTAAGAAATCACCTCCGATTCCTTTGCTAAAAAAGTTGAAAGACCAACTATAGTTCCAAATATTACAATAGCATATGGTAACCACCTGGATTGATACGGGAGAAAATTAAAAGCCAAATTGTTTAGTTAGTTTGATTAAACAAATATAAACAAATAAACAAAACATAAAAAAATTAAACATGAGTTTAGTCACCTAATAAAAATATTAGTTTTTGTTAGTTTGTGCTCGTAAAAATTAAAAAATGGATCTAGATATAAAAACATGCATTCGGTATTTACAACTAAACTTTTTCACCTAGAAAAACATTCTTATTTTTGCCATCATTTATGTCAGTTCATGTAAAACATTGTTTTTACTATAAAAATTAACTAATAAAAACTTGATTAACTTACTCACTTACTGAAATCAAATTATACTAACTACTACTATTATGAGAAAATTACTTTTTATTATTATTGCCCTGGGTGGCTTTCATCAGGCTTTTGCACAAGAATTAGCCGTTTCGGCTGAGCTTAAACCAAGGTTTGAAGCCAGACATGGCTTTGGAACACTCGCTTCTCCAGATGATGATGCGGCGTTATTCGTTTCCCAGAGAGCCAGGTTAAATATTGATTTTGCTACAGAAAAATATCAGGTGTTTTTTGCTGTTCAGAATGTGAGTGTTTGGGGTGATGTAAGCACACTGGCTAAAAACGATAAGAATGGCACCTCATTTCATCAAATGTGGGGGCAATACAATTTCAGCGAAAAATTTGCCATGAAATTGGGACGTCAGGAAATTGCATATGACGATCAACGTATTTTTGGCGCAGTCGACTGGGCACAGCAGGCAAGAAGCCATGATGCCTTGATGTTTAAGATTAAACCCGGTAAAAACAGCAAGCTGGATGTCGGTTTTGCTTTGAATGCCAACGGTGAAACTAATTTTAAAGAAGACTATTTAGTGAATCAGTATAAGTCCATGCAATTTGCATGGTTTCATACTAACTTCTCAGAAAACATGGGATTAAGTTTGTTATTCTTAAACAACGGCATGCCTTACAACAAAGTAGAAGGAACCGATACAGAGCAAAAAACTACTTATAGCCAGACTATTGGTGGTAGATTTACATACAAAAGAAACCGATTTGATTTTAATGCAGCCACCTACTTTCAAGGAGGAAATACCCCGAGAGGAGCTGAGGGAAAGCTAGATTTATCAGCCTATTATCTCTCTGCTAATGCCAATTTCAAGGTGCTGGATGTTCTTAAATTGGGTGCAGGTTTCGAATTACTTTCTGGTAATGATCAAGATGGAGATGTTACGAAAAGTAATGCTTTTAGCCCTTTCTATGGCACCAATCATAAGTTTAATGGCTGGATGGATTATTTCTATGTGGGTAATCATTCCAACAATGTGGGGCTGATAGATATTTATGTGCCTATTGTATACAAAAAAGACAAGCTGCAAATGAGGTTAATTCCTCATTTCTTTTCGGCTGATGGAACTATCTTGAAACCAGGATTTGAAAAAGCGGATGCTTATTTAGGTACTGAGATAGATTTTGATATCAGCTATGAATTGGTTAAAAATGTAAAAATATTCGCGGGCTATTCTCATATGTTAGCTACCGAATCTATGGAATATATCAAAGGAGGCAGCAAGGATGAAACAAATAACTGGGGCTGGGTTATGGTGACCTTTAAACCTACCTTCTTTAAAAAGAAATTTGACCAACCACAGAACTAATCAATTTAATAATTGATGATTTTTTTAAGCTGAATCATGCTGAACAATAAAATATTGATCATTGGTCTTATCTGGCCAGAACCCGATGCAACAGCAGCAGGGAGCAGAATGATTCAGCTTATTCATTTTTTTATCAAACAGGGTCATAAGCTTAGTTTCGCTTCAGCAGCCTCAACAGGTGACTTGTCTTTTGATTTTTCAGCATTACCAGTTACTTGCCTTAACATAGAGCTTAATAGCGCTAGCTTTGATGAGGAGTTAAAAAGTTTGGACCCGGGGATGGTTATCTTTGATCGGTTTTTGACCGAAGAACAATACGGTTGGAGGGTCCAGCAAACCTGCCCGGATGCGATAAGAATACTTGATACAGAAGACCTTCATTTTCTTAGAAAAGCACGAGAAATGGCTGTCAAGAAAGGCGTGGATCGATGGATGGAATTCATCCAAAATGACACTACAAAAAGAGAAATAGCCAGTATATTCAGAAGTGATCTTTCCTTGATCATCTCCAAATATGAGTTTAAACTATTGCAAGAAGAGTTTAAAATTGATACATCCCTCCTGTTCTATCTGCCATTTCTGATTGATATTCCAGAAGAAAAAACCCTTGCTGACCTTCCGGCATTTGATCAGAGACAGCATTTTATGACCATAGGTAATTTCAAGCACCAACCTAACCTTGATGCCATAAAGTATCTTCATTCACATATTTGGCCTATCATCAGAAAAGAACTGCCTCAGGCAGAACTAAACATATATGGTGCCTACGCACCCGAGGCCTTAGAGCAACTTCACAACCCTGCAACCGGTTTTTTAATCAAAGGATGGATAGCTGATAAAAAAGAAGCTTTTATACAGTCAAGAATATGCCTGGCCCCACTCCGATTTGGAGCTGGTCAAAAAGGAAAGTTACTCGATTCGATGG
The DNA here is from genome assembly GCA_905479625.1 of uncultured Flavobacteriaceae bacterium. Classification (GTDB taxonomy): domain Bacteria; phylum Bacteroidota; class Bacteroidia; order Flavobacteriales; family Flavobacteriaceae; genus Lutimonas. Next base: position 22,129 of record CAJQNF010000064.1, read on the forward strand.
TATATGGTACACCAAGTGTGACGACTACTATTGGTGCAGAAGGTATGCTGAATACATCAAACTGGAATGGTTTTATAGAAAATGAAAAGGAAGCATTTGCATTGAAAGCAGTTCAATTGTATCAAGATCAAGTGCTATGGAACAAGGCTCAAAAAAACGGGTATGTATTGCTCCAAAAAAACTATGATAAAAAGGCTTATGAATCAACATTGGTTAAAAGGCTCGAATCATTAGGCAAGGACCTGGATCAACACAGAAAATCTAATTTCACAGGTGCGATGTTATCTCATCACCTGCATCAGAGCACTAAATTTCTATCAAAATGGATAGAAACAAAAAACCTATTGAACGATAAAATAGTAGAGTAACAAACCCCAACCGCTCATTAAAAAGAGACCTCCTACAGGGGTTACAGGACCTAGAAACTTAAGATTTATCTTTTTAGCCTTTGCGTAACACAACGCATAAATACTAAAAGAAAATAAAATCACTCCGATAATCATAGAAGAAGCAATCATTCTTTCAGTAAAATCAATAAACTCGAAATGAAATCCCAGAAATAGTAATACCACCGCGTGTATGAGCTGATATTTTACGCCAGTTTCAAAACTGTGCAAGACCTCTGGGGGGAGAACTCGTTTAAGTCGGTGTGCACCAAAAGCTCCGAAAATAATTCCAAAAAAACCAAAAGTAGCTGCAAAAAATTTAACAATAAGGATCATATTATTATGTTTTAGGAACAGTTAAATCAGGAGGTTTTATTAAACAAGACATCCATCAATTCGACGTGCTCTTTTAGAAAGAACGTTTAAAACAACTTAATATTTTTACTAATTCAGATACTCACGGCCAATTCGATTCCTACATCTTTTATTTCTTGTAAATGTTTGACTTAGTATATATTCATGTATTTACAACTATAGTTATTAATATTTAACAATTTTGTATTTTATTTAGCATAATAGCAGTAAATACGTTAAATTATAGTTAATCCATTTTAAAAATCGTAACAAAGAATACTTGATGCGCGTCTTTATTATAGAAACCATCAAATTATCGCATTATGAAATCAATTATAAACACATTCACAACAGAAGAAAGAAGGTTTGTTCAATTTTCGAACTTTAGAAACGCTAAAAGAATCAAATGGTCACAACATAGACATTATAGTCATTAAATTTTCCATTTCATCTTTACCATTTATGTCGATATGATATTAACTGTCTAAAAAAGCTTCCTTACCGAAGCTTTTTTTAGATTATTGATTGACTTAATGGTCTTCTACGTGATTTTCACATAAATCATTAATATCATCCTGAATCTTTTTGATCCGTGCTTTTGAAAATCCATTCTTATGCAACAATTCAGGAGCCTCATAGATTTCCTTGCATAACACAACTCCTTGTTCTAAAAAAACCTGTTTTTCTCTTTTTGTTAAGGAGGTTAGCGCTGTGATTGGAAATAATTTTGACTTATTTATCCTGTATTTCAAACTCTTGTCCTGCGGATAATCCCAACTAACAAGCTGCAATCCAGCGCATTTCGCATAAGCTATGGCATCAAGAGTAAACCTGGTGTTTGTAAAAATCCACCCCTGGTAATTTGTATAGGAATTGGTCTTGTCCTGCTCCAGCCTTCTTTTAATATCATTATATCTTGAGTGTATATACAATGGTATCTTGACGTCATTTGCTTTTCCTTGTGAATTGTGATATTTGCATTCAATTATATAGCATTTTTCCTCTTTACAAGCCAAAACATCTACCTCATGTGTCACACAATTACCCTGCATAATTATCCCAACATCTGTAGTGTAACCATCATGCCTGAAAATATGTCCTATAAAATTCTCAAAAGGAAATCCCGATGGCCCGAGTTCCATAATTGCCTTTTTGAGCTTGTACCTCGCAGCACTGGGTCTTCTATTGCTTTTCAATAATTTAAAAGCTTTATTATAGATTTCCTTTGTTGTCATTCCGTTATATAGTTCCTTCTCTATTTTATCTACTATTTCATTTGCCAACTTGTGATCTGCCCTGGCATTTTTCAAAGACAGAATTAGCTTATTCTCGTCAAAATCTGCAAGTTCACCAGAATATTTTCTTACTTTGATTGATTTCTTCATACACCTAATATACCAAGATATTTTCTTATTCAGGCTATTCGTTGTATTTTTGCATTTTTTAAAATTGCACAACAAGATGATTGAATTTTCACATTTTTTTTATCACTATTTTTTAAAACTGGGATTGACTGACCTATCTGCCAAATACCTTAACATGGCGGTTTTGCTGTTGATCATGTTGATCGTTATTATTATTGTGGATCTGGTGATCAGAAAATTTTTGTTAAATCTATTTACTAGGTTATCCGTAAAAACCAAAACACATTTTGACGATTATGTTGTAAAGAACAAGGTTCCAAGAAATGTTGCTCATATTATTCCAATGCTAATTGCACTTGAATTTGCTCCAGTCGCATTTGTGGATTTTGAGTATTTAGAAAACATGGTAGAAATAGGGCTCCAGGTTTTTAGTATTCTCTTAACTATTTGGATCATTCGAAGTTTTGTAAAAGCTATCCGCGACTATCTTAATACCAAGGATAACTTAAAGGACAAGCCTATTAATAGTTATGTTCAGGTTATTCTCATTATTGTTTGGTCTATTGGTTTACTTTCGGCATTTGCGATCCTTACCGGGATTCCATTTTACAAATTTATCACTACCCTAGGAGCTGCTTCAGCAGTCATTTTATTGATCTTCAGGGATACTATCATGGGTTTTGTTGCAAGTATACAAGTGTCTATTAACGATATGGTTCAAAACGGAGACTGGATCACTTTTGAAAAGTTTGGTGCAGATGGTGACGTGATTGAGATCAATTTAGCCACTGTAAAAGTTCAAAATTTTGACAAGACGATCACAACTATACCGACTTATGCACTCATTTCCGATTCTTTTAAGAACTGGAGAGGAATGGAGAATTCAGGCGGCAGAAGAATAAAAAGAGCTGTAATTATCAAGCAAAGTAGTATTAGCTATTTGAGCCATGAGAAAATAGAGGAGCTTAAAAAAATAGATTTGATCTCTGATTATTTGACAACTAAATCAGAAGACATTTCAAGGCATAATCTAAAGAATGAGGTTAACAAGGATTTATTGATCAATGGACGTAACCTGACCAATATCGGAGTGTATAGAAAATTCGTTGAGAGTTATATTGAAAATCATTCAGCAATCAATAAGGAAATGATGATCATGACCAGACAATTGGCCCCCAGCACAAAGGGAATACCTATTGAAATCTATGCCTTTAGCAAAGACAAAAGGTGGCAAAATTATGAATACATCATGGCAGATATATTTGACTATATTATTGCGGCTGTTCCCTATTTTGATCTTGAAATATATGAATTAGCAACTGAATATAAAAGCGCAGACTAAATACAAATCTGTGTCAATTGATCTCAATCGCGTTGAGGATAAAATCAGCCACCTGCGTTTTACCTTTTTTCTTGATCATTTCAAATTCATCATTACCAGCACCGATGAAATCCATCATAAGTGGTGAAGCCACATGAGGAAACACACTCAAAGCAAAGATATTGATCATCAATTGCTTTGGGTTTATTTTTCTAATTCGCCCCTTCTCAATCTCACTTTCAATTTGCTGATAAAATTTAGAAGGATCCGGCATTCTAAGGTTTACGATAAATTCTGTGGCAAAATCTGTCTTTGAATTTAGTTTTCTGATCAGTCCCAAGGGAAGAAAGTGGTAGTCATTAATAAAAGTGACATAGTTATGGATGAAATGTCTAATTTTTTCTCGTACCGGCATCTCACCATCCATAATGTCCTGGAGCTGAGGCGCAATTCTTCCATATAGTTCAAGAAAAACATGTTTAAACACGTCATCTTTATTATCAAAATAAGTACGCAGTTCTTTTTTGCTGATACCTGTCGCCTTAGCGATAGAGCTCATACTGGTTTGCTTAAATCCATTGTCTTGAAATTCGACAATAGCAACGTCAATAGCTTTCAGCTTGTTTGGGGGAAAATTGCTCATTTGTTTGTTTGTTTGTTTATGTATGTTGATATAAATGTAGAAAATTATTTTACACAACCAAAGAAATTAACATGTCCTTAATATTAAGTTTTTAATAAGATGAGCACATTTTACATCTGAGATATTTATAGATCCATGAATAAATGACTACCTTCAACTAGATATTTTCCGTTAGCATCAAGCCGGTCATGATTCTTGATCATGATGATATCTCCTGAGACCTCTCCTGTTTCTACTTTATTTTTTCAAGAAGGTAAGTATCCTTTTCACCAGGTTTTATAAGCACAATGTATGCCAACCCATTTTTCTCAATGACAGCTTTATTTAAAATCCCCATTCCGGAAGATTCATTTGTTAAAATTGAAGCCTGAACGAACATACCTGGAATGAATCCTTCATCATGTGGCTCATCTATATGGGCATGAACCATTACAGTTCTGTCGCTACCAATTGATTTCCCTATTAGATGTATACTACCTTTGAACTGTTTTGAACCTGATTCAGGCAGGCTAAAAAATACCGTTTGCCCTTTTTTAATATTGAACACATCCTTTTCAAATATTTTTAATTCAAGATGTAGATGATCCGTATTCACTATGGCCATAATTTCGTCTGAAGAGGAAACATAAGAACCTGTTGTGCTATTGATATCAGTAATATCACCTGAAATGGGTGCAAAAATCTTCGAAACTGACGTTAAATTTCCAGACTCTACTTGAGCCGGGTCTATTTGCAATAACTCAAGTTTCTTTTTAAGACCTTTATAAGTGGCCAGGGTGATTTTAAAGTCACTCTGTGCTTTTAAAAATGATTTTTCTGATGATATTTTTTCGTTGAACAATTCCTGTTGCCTTTCATAATCTGATTTTAAAAATACCAACTGTTCTTTGGCTTCCAAATACTGCTGCTCAAGCTCAAGGAATTTAATATTTTCAATGGTTAACAATAATTGTCCCTTTTTCACCTGATCACCTATAAGTAAAGGAGAACTCTTGATATAACCTCCTATCTGAGCACTTATTACTGCCCTTCCATTTGGCGGTACATCTATAACTCCAGTAGAAGATATTCTTGCACCAAAAGAATGCTCCACAAGTGAAGTCATACTCAATGACTCATTTTCATATTCGTCAATAGAGATCTTAATCACATCCGTTTCGAAAACAACTTTCTCTTTTTCCTGTACATCCGAACTTTCATTTTTACTTGTTGATTTCGAGCAATTCAAAAATGTCAAAGCAATAATAGCGATTGTATATAGTTTGATAAAATTCATTTGCAATAGCTTAAAGTGTTAAATAATTTATTTCCAGAACTATTTGATTATATGTATTGAGGTTGTTTAAATAATCCAGCAATATTTCGAGCGCATTTTCCATACTTTGTATATATTGAAAAAAATTGATCTCACCAGATTCGTAGCTGGTTTTCGCTGTTTTGAAAATCTCCTGAGAGAGTTGTTCTCCTTCCTCTTGATAGTAAATCAATGCTTCGTCGTATTTTTTAAGTTGTGCATACAACTCTGCTTGTTTGGCATTTATTCGAATTCTATACTCACTTTCCTGGTTATCCAACACCTCCTGAGCGATTTTTGAAGCTTTTATTTTCGCTGCATTACCACTGAATAAAATCGGAATTTTCAATCCTATCTGGTAGCCATTTAGATTCTCATCTAAGCTAGCATTTGATCCGATAAAATAATTCAATGTAATATCTGGCAAAAGACTCTGTGAGGCAACATTCTTTTCTGCTAGAAACAGATCTTTCTTATTTTTAAAGTAGTATAAACCCGGATTCTCTTCCAAATTTATCTGTTTGACATCTAATTTAATGAGCGGAACCTTTTTCACTGTAAATTCCTGATCTGCCTGAACCACTTCCTTTAATCCCATTAGTGCCGAAGCCACATCTTGCTGAGATTGTTTATGTAGCATCTGTAGTTGTTTTTGCTTCGCTTGTGCAGTAATCTTTTCCAAGTAATTGCTGTCACCTGTTTCAAACTTGCGTTTGGCAGCATAGGCAAAAGTTCTATAAAAACTATCCAAACGTTGCAGCACTGTTTCCCTTTCTAATTCATATTGCAAAAGATAAAACCTGGATAAAACTTTTTGCTCCAATTGCCATTTTTTAATACTAAAAGAATTATTCTCCATTTCATACCTGGCCTTATTCACTTTTTTCCCAGCAAAATAGCGTGTTGGAAAAAGAAAATCCTGTTCCACTCCAAACACCTTCAATGGTTGATTATTATAAGCAATATTGTTTTCGTCATAGTGATAATACAGTTGGGTTTTATCAAAAGTAAAGGCATCACTGATTAAAGCATCTGCCTGATCCACCTGAAGTGATGAAGCCTTTAGGCCGGCATTACTCTCCATAGCCAATGCTGAAATTTCTTCCAAGCCCAAACTTTGAACTTCTTGTGATGTTCCATAAAAACTACTTAAACCAATTAAAGTGATCACTAATAAATTTGAAGCTCTTGTCGGTTTTAAATGCAACTTTTTACTGAATATTGAATACAATAAAGGCAGTATAATCATAGTCAAAAGTGTAGAGGATACTAAGCCTCCTATCACTACTGTTGCCAAAGGTCTTTGCACTTCAGCTCCCGCTCCAGTGGAGATGGCCATTGGTAAAAATCCAAGAGCAGCAGCCATGGCAGTCAATATAACGGGTCTTAACCTCTCCGTTGTTCCCTGAATAATTATTTTGTTTATATCTGTCATCCCATTTTCTTTTAATTCTTTAAAATGTTCTATCAGCACAATACCATTAAGCACTGCGATACCAAATAGGGCAATAAAACCCACGCCTGCGGAGATACTAAAAGGCATGTTCCGGAACCATAAAAGCAGCACCCCACCTACGGCAGCCAAGGGGATTGCCGTAAAGATCATAAAAGCTTCACGAGTCGAGCCAAAGGCAAAAAAGAGTAATAGAAAAATTAAGGTCAAGGCTATAGGGACCGCAATCTTCAATCTGGCCTTAGCCCTTTGTAAATTTTCAAACTGTCCTCCATATGAAATCATATAACCAGGCGGCAGTTTGATATCACTTTCTATAAGCTGTTGTACGTCTTCGATGACAGACTGCAGGTCACGATTCCTTACATTTATGGCCACAACAATTCTTCTTTTGGTGTTGTCTCTGGAGATTTTGGCAGGACCTTCGGTATAATCAATATTGGCCAGCTCTTGCAGAGGGACTTTAAAGCCCATCGGAGTATCAATAAAAAGATGATGCAGATTTGAAATATCACCCCTGTGTTCTTTATCGAGTCTAATGACCAGGTCAAAACTTTTTTCTTCTTCAAAAACATGTCCAACCACTGCTCCCGCAAATCCCATCGAAATCATATCATTAACCTCTTGAATATTCAACCCATACCTTGCGATTTTATTTCTATCATATTGAATCTTCATTTGGGGCAGGCCTTCTATTTTTTCAACAGTAATATCCGAAGCCCCTTCAATGTGCTGCACAAGCTTACTGACCTCGTTTGCCTTTGCTGCCAATACCTCCAAATCATTACCAAAAATCTTAATGGCTATATCTGATTTAACCCCGGTAATCAGTTCATTAAATCTCATTTCTATAGGTTGTGTGAATTCCAATTCCATCCCCGGAATAACCTCAAGTGCTCTCTTAAATTCCTCAGCCAGTTCATCTTTTGTACTTGCCGAGATCCATTCTTTTTTAGGTTTAAGTTTAATGATTACATCACTTTCTTCCATTGACATTGGATCCGTAGGAATTTCTGCGGCCCCGATTCGACTGACCACCTGATCTACTTCTGGAAAGTTTTCAAGCAATATCTTTTCAATTCTTGTGGTAATTTCTATCGTTTTGCTTAAAGAAGTCCCCGTTTCCAATACCGGTTGTATTACAAAATCGCCTTCATCAAGGGTAGGCACAAATTCTCCACCCATTTTTGAAAACAATGAAATGGCCACAATAAGCAGTAACAGCGCCATAGTGATAACAAGCTTTTTGAATTTCAGCGCCCAAACAATACTGGGTTCATAGAGCCTCTTGATCAGGATCATTATTTTCTCACTTATATGAGTTTTGCTTCTTTTTACGGGTTTTATAAAAATCGCAGACATGACAGGAATATAAGTAAGGCCGAAGATCATCGCTCCAATTAAGGCAAAACTAAACGTAAGGGCCATTGGTCTGAACATCTTACCTTCTACTCCACTTAATGACAATATTGGAATAAATACAATTAGGATGATCAATTGCCCGAATATGGCTGAATTCATCATTTTGGAAGCAGCTTCAGCAGTTATTTCACTTATCCTGAATTTTTTTTCTTCATTTCCTAAAGCCATCAATTCCTTTTGGCTTGAAGCAAGTTTAAAAGCAATAAATTCAACGATAATTACAGAACCATCGATAATGATTCCGAAATCAATGGCGCCAAGGCTCATCAAATTGGCATCGACATGAAAAATATTCATCAGCGAAATGGCAAAAAGAAGTGTCATGGGAATCATTGAGGCCACCACCAAGCCTGATCTGAGATTTCCCAACAGTAATACAACAACAAAAATCACTATTAAACATCCTAAAATAAGGTTCTCAGCTACAGTAAATGAGGTTCTCTCAATTAGTTCGCTTCTTTCCAAAAAAGCGTTAATAACGACTCCTTCAGGTAAGGTTCCTGAGATTTCCTCCACTCTTGCCTTCACATCTTCAATTACTTTTTTTGAATTTCCATCCTTGAGCATCATCACTTGCCCAAGAACCTTTTCACCTTGACCATTTCCGGTAATGGCACCGAATCTAATAGCGCTTCCATAGCCTACTTCTGCAACATCTCTAATAAATATTGATAGCCCGTTTACATTCTTAACTGATATGTTCCTGATATCATCAAGATCAGTAACAAGGCCTTCTCCTCTTATAAAATAGGCTTTATCATTTTTTTCAATATAAGCCCCTCCGGCAATTGAGTTATTACTTTGTAAGGCCCTATAGACTTCACTTGTAGTAACATCCATAGCATTCAATTTTTCTGTATTGATGGCTACTTCATATTGTTTTAAAAAACCACCCCAGGTATTAACCTCAATAACTCCTGAAATTCCTGACAGCTGTCTTTTAACAATCCAATCCTGGATAGACCGTAATTCTGTTACGCTGTACTTAGACTCAAAACCGGGCGCTACATCAAGTACATATTGATAAATCTCTCCTAAACCCGTGGTGATGGGCCCCATTTCCGGTTGTCCAAAACCTGTAGGAATTTTTTCGCTTGCCGACAGGATTTTTTCAGAGATCAACTGCCTTGGTAAATAGGTACCCATGGCGTCTTCAAATACTATTGTGACAACCGAAAGACCAAATTTTGAAACCGATCTGATTTCCTCAACCCCTGGAAGATTAGCCATTTCCAATTCTATAGGATACGTAATAAATTGTTCAATATCTTCAGTAGAGAGGTTTCTAGATGTAGTGATCACCTGTACTTGATTATTAGTGACATCAGGTACGGCTCCAATATGAATCTTGGTCAGCGAGTACAGTCCAAAACCTATTACTAAAAAAGTAAAAATAAAAACGGTCAACCTGTTCTTGAGGCTAAAATTGATAATGTTAGTCAGCATAATCGAATATGTAGAAAATTATTCCTTTACGAATGTTTGTAGAATTCCAATAAGTGTGGCAAAATTGACTATTCTGATAAAATCATGGAAATAGTAAAATTGCTTTATGCTAATCTTGGAGGTTGAAAAATATCTGTATTTTTCAAAAAAGAATAAAAATCATCGTAAGTAAAAATGACCTTATTTATATAGGTAGGTACCGTAAACACAGTTTTTTCATTAGGAACTTCAGCTACAAACAACTGACCTGAATCAGCGCAAACACCATGGTTAAAGGGTAGGTTTTGATGATCAGTGCTGCCATCTTTTTGCTCTTTGTGTTCTTCTACCTTATCACCATAATGCTTAGAAACAAATGAAAAAATGTCATCTCCATATGTTGATTCATGAAATTCAATATGTTCTAACAGGTTAGCGAGTTTTGTAACATCCATGAGATGAAGATTAAAACTCTGGGAGAGTACAAAAACAGATAATATTAAAGATGTAGATTTTGCCAACATGGTGATCAAAATAACCAATTCATGTAAAGTATAAATTTAAGGATTTATTAAATTTATACTGATGACTAAAGTCACATTTCTTAAAATATATTATACTAGTTGTATTAGACTACCTAAAAAGAATGCTTATTTGAACTCGAAGTTGTCTTTTGTAATCTTCTTCAAGCCATTTCAAGTAATTCTTTGAGCTTTTAAGGATACAAAAGGAATATTGCTTGATCCTGTATTCAATTTCATCGTTGAGTTCTCTGGAAAGAATATGTGCATCAAATACGTCTTCGCTGTTTTCAGCACAGATCTTGGCATGCTGGGCAATCGATTTTTCAAGGACCACTTTTGATTTTGCACCATCGTTCATGGCTTCTTTATATTCCTTTTGAACATTAAAGACAAAATCATTTGATTTGGAAAACATTTCTTTAATGTTATCCGGCATTTCATATTTAAAATTTCTTTCAATCTCATCATCGCTGATCAGGTTCTCTAAGAAATAAGAAGGATTCTTAAAAATTAACTGCCAATCGACATCATCTGTCCATAAACCAAATCTGGAAACATTATTTCCAAGATCTAACACTGAAAATTCTTTCTTCTCATCAAGAACTCTCGATCCACGACCAATCATCTGGAAATACAAGGCCATTGATTTCGTTGCCCTGTTAATGATAATCGATTCTATTGTAGGTTCATCGAAACCTGTTGTTAGGATTCCAACTGAGGTCAAAATTGCGTCTGGTGTATTTTTAAACCAGTTTAATACCTGTTTACGCTCCTCTTTTGAATTGGTGTTATCTATATAATTCACCTTGTACCCAGCCCGTTTAAAGATCTCATAAACGTGTCTTGAGGTATGAATACCATTGTTAAAAATAAGTGTTTTTTTACCTTTACTTGTCGCTTCATAGGCGGCGATCAGTTTAGATTGCATCTCATTCTTAGTATACAATTCTTCCGAAGACTTCACCGTATAATCACCATTTGCACCAATTTTTAAGGTGCTTAGATTCACATTATAGTTATAGGTAGTTGCCTGAGCTAAAAATCCCTTTTCTATAAGAGAGGTAATCTTTTCTCCAACAATAAGATCTTTATAGATCTCGTGCATTGGTAAATTTATATTCGAACTCAGCGGAGTTGCCGTAACACCTAGAATAAAACATTTTTCAAAATTCTTGAACAATTTTCTGAAGGAGTTGTAATGAGCCTCATCCACAATAACAAGTCCAATATCCTGTAAATCAGCTTTTTCCTCCTTTATTCTATTGTTAAGGGTTTCTACCATCGCCACGAAACAAGAATATTTATCTTCGTTCGTTACTTCCTTTACGGTACTATCGATTACTTTATTATGAACTCCGAATTCGGTAAGCATATTAGAAGTTTGCTTACTTAATTCAATTCGATGTGTTAATATCAGTACTTTATGATGGTTCTTTTGAATATAGCGACGGGCAATTTCAGAAAATATAACTGTCTTCCCTCCTCCCGTAGGCAACTGATATAATAAGTTATATTCGGTTGGATTATCATTAATCCGCTGGAAAATCTTATCTATAGCCCCATGTTGGTAATCATATAATTTTTTACCAATTATTTTTTCTTCGCTATCAAGTTTCGTCAGCACCATATCATTAATTAAACCTTGCAAAAATACTCAATTAAGTAGGTTCTTTAACAATTCTTTGGATTAATTTTCAGAAGTTTTCACTTTATACCCATAGAAAGTTGATAATTAAATTTTTAGAGCCGCTAAATTCGAACAAAAAAGCCACTTATCGAAAAGTGGCTTTTTTACAATTTATGGAGATGATCCCTCGGTTCTAAAATGAGGTTAAAGGTTTTCAACTAACCAATCACCAACCTGATTTGTACCGTAAGATTTCTCTCCGTCAGCAAGATCTTCCGTTACGATTCCTTCCTCTAGGGATTTATTGACTACCGCTCTGATAGCAGCGCCTTCCTCATGTAATCCGAAAGCTGTCTCAAACATCATAGCAGCTGATAATACTGTTGCTAAGGGGTTGGCAATGTTTTTACCAGTTGCCTGCGGATAAGACCCATGAATAGGCTCAAAAAGCGATACTTTAGATCCAACAGAAGCAGATGGCATCAATCCCATCGATCCTGATATTACAGAAGCTTCATCGGTTAAGATATCTCCAAATAGATTTTCTGTGATTAAAACGTCATATGAATTTGGCCATTGAACCAAGCGCATAGCTACTGCATCTACAAACTCATAAGACACCTCTACTTCAGGATAATCCTTTTCCATTGACTGCACTGTTTCTCTCCACAGTCTCGAAGTTTCAAGCACATTTGCCTTATCTACACAGCAAAGTTTTTTTCCACGAGTCATGGCCATTTCAAAACCTTTCTTAGCCAAACGTTTTACTTCATCTCTTGAATAGACACAATGATCATAGGCAACGTCTCCATTCTGTTCTCTTCCTTTTTTACCGAAATAGATTCCTCCGGTTAATTCTCTTAAAAATACCAGGTCGGTTCCTTCAATACGCTCTTTTTTCAAAGGTGATTTGTCAATTAAAGAAGGAAAAGTAAAAGTAGGACGAACATTGGCAAACAAACCCAACTTCTTTCTCATTTTAAGCAGCCCCTGTTCAGGTCTTACTTTTGCTGATGGATCATTATCAAATCGTGGATGACCTATTGCTCCAAATAATACTGCGTCAGAGGAAGCACAAATCGCGTGTGTTTCGTCTGGATAAGGATCTCCAACAGCATCAATAGCTGCAGCTCCCGTAAGCGCTGGGTGCCAGCTTATTTCATGATTGAACTTTTTCGATATAGCATCAGAAACCTTGACAGCTTGTGCTATTACTTCAGGGCCTATACCATCACCGGCCAAAAGGGCAATTTTTAATTTCATAAGATTTATTTTACTCTAAATTATATTCAACATTTTTTGTGTTGCCACGATGGCCGACACTGTTTGATCAGAATCCAGTCCACGTGTTTTAAAACTTTTTTCCTCAAGCTTCCAGGTGATCACAGTTTCACAGAGGGCATCTGAATTTGAACCCGGAGGTATTCTAACCGCATAGTCCGTAAGTATTGGAAGTTTTTTTCCTTTGCCTTTATAGATCTTTTTTAACGTATTCATAAAGGCATCAAACTGACCATCGCCCTGAGCATTCTCCTCAATTGATTTACCATCAATTCTTACAGACACTGTAGTTGAGGGTCTCAATCCCTTGGAATGAGTAAGGACATAAGATTCTACGACTACCTTTTCTTCCAAAGTATTACTATCTAATACATCTGAAATAATATAAGGCAGATCTTCTTTCGTAACCACCTCTTTTTTATCACCCAATTCTATAATTCGCTTGGTGACTTTCGCAATATCTGCATCGCTTAAATACAATCCTAATTCCTGTAAGTTTTTTTGAATATTAGCCTTACCTGATGTTTTTCCCAGGGAATATTGCCTTTTTCTTCCAAATCTCTCAGGCAATAAATCATTAAAGTAAAGATTGTTTTTACTATCTCCATCAGCATGTATTCCAGCAGTTTGCGTAAATACATTATCTCCTAATACAGGTTTGTTTTCTGGTATTCTAAATCCAGAAAATGTTTCTACTAGTTTACTTACTTTATATAAAGATTTTTCTTTGACCCCAATTTTTACCTCAGGAACAAAGTCATTGATAACTGCCACTGCACTAGCAAGCGGAGCATTACCGGCACGCTCTCCCATACCATTAATAGTGAGATGCAAACCGTCGGCTCCTGCCCTTACGGCCTCAAGAACATTTGCAACTCCGAGATCGTAATCATTATGCGCGTGAAAATCAACATGCATTTTAGGGCAACGCTCTTTGACCTGCTTTATAAAATCATATGATTCAGCAGGGGTTAGTACCCCTAAAGTATCTGGCAAAAGCAACCTTTTTATAGGCTGTTCTGCAAGAAAATCAAGAAACTGAAAAACATACTCAGGAGAATTTCTCATTCCGTTACTCCAATCTTCCAGATATACATTGGTATCAATGTGGTTTTCCAGGCCTATCCTGATACTTTCAGCAATTTCTTTAAAATGCTGCTCAGGCGTTTTTTTTAATTGATGTGTTAAATGGTTTAAGGAACCTTTGGTAAGTAAATTCTGGACTTTAGCGCCGGTTTTGACCATCCAGTCAATGGACAGTCCTTTGTCGACAAAAGATAACACCTCTATTTTATCTATAAAACCAGCTTCAAAAGCCCATTCAGTAATCCCTTTTACAGCATTAAATTCTCCTTCAGAGACTCTGGTAGATGCAATTTCTATCCTGTCAACATGTAATTCTTCCAGAAGCAACTTTGCAATTGATAGCTTTTCAGTGGCTGAGAATGACACATTATTAGTTTGTTCTCCATCCCGAAGGGTGGTATCCATTATCTCGATCTTCCGTCTATTTGACATGATATCCGAATTTAAAATGGTCTCTTCCCAGCAAAATCAACAATCTCAGCTTTCATATTTTGAAGATAATCTATATCATCAAAGCCGTGTAGCATATTTTCCTTTTTATATGTATTGATATCAAAAGATTCTTTTAAGCCGGAACTCAATAGCGTTACTTCCTGCTTTTCAAGATCCACTAAAATTTCAGTGTCTGGATCTTTTTCGATAGCTGTAAAGATTTCTCCAAGAAAACCTTCACTCACTTGAACAGGTAAAACACCAACATTCAAGCAGTTATTTTTAAATATGTCTGCGAAAAAACTTGAGATCACACATCTGAACCCAAAATCATATACGGCCCAAGCTGCATGCTCTCTCGATGATCCCGATCCAAAATTCCTTCCGCCAACTAAGATTTTCCCTGAGTATTTACTTTTATTCAGGACAAAATCCTCCTTAGGACTTCCATCTGTGTTATATCTCCAATCCCTAAACAAATTGTCTCCAAAACCTTTTCTTTCAGTTGCTTTTAAGAATCTCGCAGGAATAATTTGATCCGTATCTACATTTTCTATGGATAAAGGGTATGCACTACTTTGTAATATTGTAAACTTATCGTATGCCATTTTTGTATTTCTTTATGATGAAATAATTGTATTATAATAATTCTCTCGGATCAGTTACCGTACCTGTTACTGCTGCTGCAGCCGCAACTAACGGACTTGCTAATAACGTTCTTGACCCTGGTCCCTGTCTTCCTTCAAAATTTCTGTTTGAGGTACTCACAGCATATTTTCCTGCAGGAACCTTGTCATCATTCATGGCCAAACAAGCCGAACAACCAGGCTGACGTAATTCAAAACCGGCTTCTTCTAAAACGGCTAAGATGCCTTCTTTTTTGATTTGATCTTCAACAATATGAGAACCGGGAACCAACCAGGCCGTCACATGATCGGCTTTTTTTCTTCCTTTAACAATAGATGCAAATGCCCTGAAATCTTCTATTCTTCCATTGGTACAACTACCTAGGAATACATAGTCAATTCTTTTGCTTTTCATGGCCTCACCTTCGTTAAAACCCATATAATCCAATGATTTGTCATAAGTTGCTTTTCCTCCTTCAACATTTTCTGCTAATGGAATATCCTTGGAAATGCCAATTCCCATTCCAGGATTGGTTCCATAGGTAATCATAGGCTCAATTTCTGAGGCATCATAGGAGAATTCCTTATCAAAAATGGCGTCATCTTCAGTTTTCAATGTTTTCCAATAAGCCATTGCTTTATCCCAATCTTCACCCTTTGGGCTGAATTGTCTTCCTTTGATATATTCGTATGTAGTGTCATCAGGTGCAATCATACCTCCTCTTGCCCCCATCTCAATGCTCAAGTTACAAACTGTCATTCTACCTTCCATGCTCATCTGCTCGAAAACATCTCCTGAATACTCCACAAAATAACCGGTAGCACCTGAAGTAGTTAACTTGGAAATAATAAATAGTGCTACGTCCTTTGGACCAACAGCTTTCCCAAGACTTCCGTTGATATTGATACGCATTTTTTTAGGCTTGGGCTGCATAATACATTGGGTTGATAACACCATCTCAACTTCTGAAGTTCCAATTCCGAATGCAATGGCACCAAACGCACCGTGCGTTGAAGTATGTGAATCTCCACAAACTATCGTTGAACCAGGCAAAGTAATACCGTGCTCAGGGCCAACAACATGAACAATTCCATTATTTTGATCGCCGAGCCCCCAATGAAGGATATTATATTTTTTAGCATTTCTTTCTAAGGTTGCCAATTGGTTCGCCGAAAGCGGGTCCTTTACCGGAAGGTGTTGATTGATCGTTGGTGTATTGTGATCCGCTGTAGCAAAAGTTCTTTGAGGAGACATCACGCCTAAACCTCTGTTTTCAAGACCAAGAAAAGCCACAGGACTTGTCACTTCATGAATAAAATGACGATCAATAAAAAATACATCAGGTCCATCCTCTATATTTCTTACCACATGGGTATCCCAAACTTTATCAAATAACGTTGTGCTCATAATTTCTTAAATATATAATTGTCAATTGTGCCGAAGGCAGTTGCAAATTTATTTTTTTAGATCAATCTTAGCACTAGTTACTTTAATTTTTTTACAATGTCCAAATTGATTTTACAGAGCCTATCAGGCTAGTAAAATTCTTTAGCCTTAACTTTTCGCTAATGAAATTATCAATTTTAGAAAATATCATGAATAATATTATCAATTATCTAAATGTTGGTTCAATAATTAACTATTCCTCATTTGAACCTGATTATTTTATAAACTTATGTTGAGATTTTGATAATTATTCTTGAAAAAAAATACGATTTTTAAGTGAATTATTATTGTATTTTTAATGTCTATCATAAATGACCATCAAATCAAACAAAGCCAAATGAGAATTAAACATGTCACCTTAACTCTAGTTCTGTTCACGTCAATTCTGATCGCTCAAACACGTCCCCCAGAAAGTGAAATCAGCATGAGAAACAGAGCTGAAAAAATTCATAAATCTGTCATCACTATAGATACGCATAATGACATCAATGTGAGTAATTTTACCGCTAATACTAATTATACCAGCGATTTGGATACCCAGGTAAATCTCCCTAAAATGATCGAAGGTGGACTTGATGTTTCCTGGTTGATTGTCTATACTGGGCAGGGCGAACTCAATAAACAAGGTTATAAGAAGGCATATAAAAATGCTATTGAAAAATTTGACGCCATTCATCGTCTTGTTGAGATTTATGCTCCTGAACAAATTGAACTTGCTCTTACCGCAAAAGATGCAATACGCATTCATGCCAAAGGAAAAAAAGTAGCTATGATCGGGGTTGAAAACGCCTATCCCATTGGCGAAGATCTGGATAAGATTGAAGAGTTTTATAAAAGAGGCGCTCGATATATGTCGCTGGCCCATAACGGACACAGTCAATTTTGTGACTCAAACACAGGAGAGGAAGATGATATCTGGCTGCATAACGGGCTCAGTGAACTTGGTGAAGAAGCGATTGAAGAAATGAATCGTCTTGGCATTATGATCGACCTGTCACATCCTTCCAAAGAAGCAAATATACATATGATTCAGCAGTCCAAGGCACCGGTAATCGCTTCACATTCCTCTGCGAGAAGACTTTGTGATCACAGTAGGAATTTAGATGATGAATTGCTGCAAATGATCAAAAACAATGGCGGAGTGGTTCAAAC
>CAJQNF010000065.1 GCA_905479625.1 uncultured Flavobacteriaceae bacterium
GGCGCTGCTTGGAGGAATGAGTTTGGCAACGTTTCTAGGGGTTTTCTTATATCCGATGTTATTCATTTTTATAGGAAAGCTTTTTGGTTATGAAAAACAGAGGGAGAAACAATTAGCAATTGAAAGAGAATCAAATAATTCTGAAGAAGCATGAAAAAGTCAATAAGAATAATCGGATTTATACTCGTCCTTGCAGGAATTGTATTTTCCTGTAAAGTAGGGCCAAATTATCAGGAACCGGAAGATGAAACGCCTCAAACTTTTAGATATACAAATAATGCAACTGACAGCATTATCAATTTGAATTGGTGGGAGTTGTTTAATGACCCTACCTTAGATACTTTGATCAAGACTGCTTTGGCTCAAAATAAGAATTTATTGATCGCAGCCAGCAGAATTGAACAGGCGCGGGCCAATGTCAAATTTAATAAAGCAGATATGGGCCCTAAAATTGGGGTGCAGGCGGGTGCAGGAGTTAGCAATCAATTGTTTGGGCTTCCAACAAATTCAAATTTTGAAAATTACAATGCGGCTGGAACATTTAATTGGGAGCTGGATTTTTGGGGTAAATTCAGAAGAAGTACTGAAGCGGCTCAGGCTGAGATGCTGGCTACATTTTATGGTAAAAGAGCGATTGAGGTGGCTTTGATCAGCGAAGTGGCAACCAATTATTTTGAGTTACTGGATTATAAGGCGCGATTGGCCATTTCAGAAAGCACTTTGGCATTAAGGGATAGTACCTTGCAAATTATTCAAGCTAGATTTGATGAAGGATATACCCACATTATTGATGTAAATCAGGCTCAAATTCAAAAAGGGATTACTCAGGCTTCCGTACCAAGATTTAAACGATTTATTTCTTTTACCGAACACAACATTAATCTTTTACTGGGTAAGAACATGGATTCTGTGGCAACGATTGAAAATCTTTTGTCTTATGACATGCCGGATTCAATTCCAACAGGAATACCCTCTGAGATTCTTCAGAGAAGACCTGACATCCTCCAAACGGAACAGTTTTATAGGGCCCAAAATGCTAGGATTGGCGTGGCACAAGCCATGCGTTTTCCATCAATTAGTTTAACAGGTTTGTTGGGCGTGGGAAGTGCGGATCTTTCAAATTTGGTTTCAAATGGTTTAGGATGGAGTGTAGGAGCAAGTTTATTAGGGCCTGTTTTTGAGTGGGGGAAAAATGCAAGACGTGTTGATATAGAGAGAGAGTTGGCGAAGCAATATTTATTGGATTATGAAAACACAGTTCTGACAGCTCTTCTTGAAGTGGATAATTCCTTGGTAGAATTATCAACATTCAAAGAGGAATTAATTGCGAACGAAATGAAAATGATGGCTGCCCAAAATGCGAGTAGCTTGTCAAGACAAAGATACTATCAGGGCGTTACAAGTTATTTGGAAGTGATTGAAAACCAGCGACAAGAGTTTGACGCCAGATTAGCTTATTCAGAAAATTACCAACTTTTATTGAATTCCTATATAGGTTTGTATAAATCTTTAGGAGGTGGTTGGGTCAGTGAAGCTGAACTTGATAAATATGCTGCTCAGGTGGCCGAACAGGAGAATGTAGATATCAATACGATAGATAGAGATTCCCTTTATTATTCAGGGCAAGTTGTAGACTATTACTTAACGCCTGAACAGGAACAACAGCGCAAAGAAGAAAGAAAGAGACTTAAGGAAGAAGAAAGAGAAGCGAGGAAGCAAGCGAGAAGAAATAAGTAGTTTTTAGCTGATCCTATAATACAAAAAAACGGAGGTGCTCAGCACCTCCGTTTTTATCAAAACTCAACACTAAAAAAACGAGGGACTGACAAAGCCAGCACCTCGAAGATCTTTTAAGTAAATATAATTTGTGTTCTGTCGCCATCACAAAGACCATAGAAATCTCCAATCGTAATGATTGAGTCTACTTCTTCATGAAGGTCTTCTTTTTCTAATTTGAACATATCTACTGCTAGTTTACAAGCGTATATCATACCGCCACCTGCAGTGATCATTTCAAGGAACTCGTCAACCGGAGGCATATCCAGATCCTCCATTTGACTTCTCATCATTTTTGAAACTCCAGCTTCTACGCCCGGCAATCCTCCTAACATTGTTGGAAAGGGAATTCCACCTGGCATACGCATAGCCGGGTTACCGGTTGTTGCTGTATGAAGACCGAGCATTCTTTCTTTAGTGATGCCATCAAGACCAAAGAATGTAAAAAACACATTGGTTTCAATCCCTTCCATAACGGCACCATTGGCCATTACTAAAGTGGCATATACATCCTCCAAAGATCCTTTGGCGCAGATAATACATACTTTTTCTAGAGGTTTTTTTTCTTCTGAACTCATATCGTTAAATTTTTGTTATCATTTAATTGATTATACACAACTGGCTGGTTTAGGAATACCTGCTATTCTTGCAGAGTACTTCAAAGGTCCTTTTGGGAATAATTTATACAATCCTTTGATATCAGTAATTCCTGATTTACCTACTTTTCTGATGGTAAGTGATTCACCTGCTTCTGTTGTATCTCTTAAATAATTCAATACTTCAAAGTGTTTTTCTGTCAATTCAATACCTATTTCACTTGCGATTTCTTTTGCAATGTTTTCGTTCCATTCATTCATGTTCTCAAGGTATCCTTCTTCTGATACGTTTACTTGCGCTCCTGCGATTGTTTGTAAAGCCATAATAGTATTATTTTAGTTATTAATTGTTTTTTTATTTATTCTTTGATATTTACATCTTTGGATACATTCTTCATAAAAGTGATTCCATAGCCCAAAGCCTTTTTCATTTCCGGACTGTTCATTTCCCGCATCAGTTTCCAAATTGAATAAGAAGGAACACTTTCAGTTTCCATACTGTTAAACGCTTTCATCGCATTTTGTACAGTATCCAGGACTTCTGGTTGGGTCATTTCTTTTATAATAGATAATATGGATACGATATTATTCGCTAATTCCTTCAGATCCTGAGGACTAAAACCTTGTACAATATTATCGACAATCGGCCCTATCTCTCTGATAAAATCAAAATAACCTTTTTGTTCCATGAGGTTCATTTGCTTGGTGAAATCGATGATGACTTCATTAGCAATAGGTCCAACCTCTTTACCCAAGTCAACAGCCATCTCCAAAGTATCCATGACTGTTTTGATATTACCGGTATTACGTAAAAATGAAACTGCTAATCCGGTTAATTCTGACGGATCAAGTTCGACCTGTCTTTTATCCAACTCATTTACTGTTGAATCATAAACATCTTTACCAATGATACTGAGATCACCAATAAGGTCTTCCACCATATTGGACTGCAACTTTTGTTGATGCACATAGCCTAGAATCAGGTCCAGTTTTTTGTCAAGCGCATCAATTTGAACTTGCATATTGGTATCTTCCATTACTGCTTTCATACGCTTACTGTTTTTTTACCCGCCATCGTCATATCGGCTTCAATTGGTAGTTCTCTTCCTTTCAATAAAATATGCCAGTAGATCCATCTAAAAAGAATTTTACCGTAATGGTTCATTTTCGTGTTTTTTAACAAACCAAATGGTCCGATTCCCGGTAGTGGAAAAGTTCCAGGTAATGGCTCTGTTTCGTAGTTAAAGTCGATCAAGGCGCCTTTACCGTATCCCGTTTCAATATAACAATTGGCATGACCGTCAAACTTTGCAGGTAATTCTCTGCCTTCCATGGCCGCTAGAAGATTTTCCATTAAAATCTCAGCTGCAAAATGTGCTACTGAACCTGCCTTGGAGGTAGGAATATTAGCTGCATCGCCAATGACAAATATGTTTTCGAATTGTTTTGACTGCAAGGTGTGTTTGTCTGTGGGTACGTAATTCATATCATCACCCAAACCACTACGCTCGATCATATCTGATCCCATATTCACAGGAACAATAGTCAGAATATCGAATGGCACTTCCCGATCATCATAAGAAACCAGTTTTTTATTTTCGTTGTCAACATGGCTTAAATAGAAATCAGCCACTACATCTATATTTTTTTCTTCCAATAGATCACCGAGTACCTTTGAGGCCACTGGTTTTGTAAATGCACCCGACATTAAAGTAACATAGGAGATATCAACCTTATCTCTCATTCCGCGTTCAGCAAAGTAAGCTTCAGCGAGACATACAAACTCTATGGGGGCCACAGGACATTTATAAGGTAGCTCAGGAATACACATGACCAATTTACCGCCATCCCAGTCTTTAAATCGTTTATGAAGTGCAACTGCTCCTTCAACTGTATAAAAGTCAAAAATATCTTTGTACCACAATTTACCTGTAAGTCCTTCAGTTTCTGATGGCCTTGTTTCTGTTCCTGTCGCGATGATCAGAAAATCATAATTCAATACTTTGCCACCTTCGAGAAGTACTTTGTTTTCTTCACCGACGATTTTGTCAATAGGACTGAAAATCACATTTACTCCTGGAGGAAAGAAATCATATTTTGGTTTGACGACATCTTTTTTATTGTAAATTCCAAAAGGAATAAACAGGAATCCAGGTTGGTAATAATGAGTTTTATATTGGTCAATGATGGTGATTTCCCATTCGTCCTTTTCAAGTTCATGGTGCAATTTGTTTAACATCATTGTTCCGGCAGTTCCGGCACCTAAAATCACTAACTTCTTCATGTTTTTTGTCTTATTAATTATAGTACAAATATAGAGCGAGGGTTTTTTTTAAGAAGTGATTTAAATCATATTTTTGTGTGTAAAGGCACTATTTTCAGTAACTTATGTCACACAAGGTTTTAAAAAAGGCATTATAGCAGGATACCAAATTGCGCTAATAATTAAAAAAGAGTTATTTTTAAATTTCCAAAACTAAAAGCTTAATGACCGAAGTTGAAAATAGGATTCAAGCCTTGAGTGAAGAACTCAGACAGCATAATTACAGTTATTATGTTCTTGATGAGCCTAGTATATCAGATTTTGAATTTGACATTAAATTAAAGGAACTTCAGGAACTTGAATTAAAATATCCTGAATTTGCCGATCCAAACTCTCCAACCCAAAGAGTAGGCGGACAAATCACCAAAAATTTTAATACGATCACTCATCAGAACAGGATGTACTCCTTGGCTAATTCTTATTCGAAAGAAGATATTTTGGATTGGGAGACTCGTATTCAAAAAATCTTAGGAGATGTTGACCTGGAGTTTACTTGTGAATTGAAGTATGATGGTGCTTCCATAAACTTGACCTATGAGAATGGTTCCTTTGTTAGAGCAGTAACAAGAGGAGATGGTTTTATGGGAGATGAGGTGACTGCCAATATCAAAACCATTAGGTCAATTCCTCTTTTATTAAAAGGAAGTGAAATTGGTACATTTGACATAAGAGGTGAAATTATTTTGCCGCTTAAGGGTTTTGAGCAAATGAATAAAGATAGAATTGAGGCAGGTGAAGATCCTTATAGAAACCCTAGAAATACGGCAAGCGGGAGTTTAAAACTTCAAGATAGTGCTGAGGTAGCTAACAGACCGCTGGATTGCTTGTTATATCAAGTGGTTGCTGAGAAAAATCCGTTTTTAACACATTATGAGACATTGAATTATGCGGCTTCTATTGGGTTTAAAGTACCCAAAACGATCAAATTATGTAAAAATGTCAATGAGATCATAAATTTTCTGGAGTATTGGGATCATAAAAGACATGAGCTTCCATATGAAACCGACGGAGTGGTGATCAAAGTAAATTCACTCCATCATCAGGAAGAATTGGGGTACACGGCCAAATCACCTCGTTGGGCTCTTGCTTATAAATTTAAAGCAGAGCAAGCCAGTACTATTTTAAACGAAGTTACTTATCAAGTTGGAAGAACAGGAGCTATTACCCCTGTTGCCAATTTAGAACCGGTAGAATTGGCTGGAACAATAGTCAAAAGAGCTTCCTTGCATAATGCAGATCAAATTGAAAAAATTGACCTAAGATTAAATGACAAAGTTTTTGTTGAAAAGGGAGGGGAGATTATTCCAAAAATTGTTGGTGTAGATCTAGCGCATAGGGGTGTCAATACCCAACCCATTCAATATATTAGTCATTGTCCTGATTGTGGAACCGAGCTTTTAAGAAAAGAAGGTGATGCGAAGCATTATTGCCCAAATGAGTTCGGTTGTCCAACCCAAATTACTGGGAGAATTCAACATTTTATTAGTAGGAAAGCCATGAATATAGATGGTCTCGGAGCGGAATCAGTTGAATTGCTTTTTAAGAATGGATTGATTCATAATTTTGCAGATCTGTATGAACTTACAAAAGAGCAAGTCATGCCTTTAGAAAGAATGGCTGACAAATCTGCAACTAACATGATCATAGGTATTGAGGCCTCTAAGATAATTCCCTTTGAAAAGGTACTGTTTGCCTTAGGCATTCGTTTTGTAGGAGAAACTGTTGCAAAGAAATTGGCAAGGCACTATAAAAATATAGACGCTTTAATGGATGCGGATTATGAGGAGCTGATCGCTGTGGATGAAATAGGTGAGCGGATTGCAAAAAGTATTCTTTTATTCTTTAGTGACAAAGGCAATTGCATTTTAATTGATAGGATGAAGAGCTATGGCTTGAATTTAGCTATAGATGAGTCACTTTTAGCAGATCAGACTGAAAAGTTAAAAGACAAAGTATTTGTGGTTTCAGGTGTTTTTCACGTCCTAAGCAGGAATGAATTGAAAAAATCTATCGAAGACAATGGCGGAAAAGTAACAGGATCAATCTCGAAAAAGACCAGTTTTATTATTGCTGGAGATAGCATGGGACCAAGTAAAAAAGAAAAAGCAGAGAGCCTGGGTATTCCCATGATTTCTGAACAAGACTATTTATCCATGGTCCAATGAAACGAGTTATAATTCTAAAACTTGTACTTTATTTCGTGTAGAATAGACTTTCCCGTCATTGTGAAGTTGCTTCAGTAGTCTGGTGACCACAACCCTTGAGGTGTTTAAGTCATCCGCAATTTCCTGATGTGTAATTTCCAGATTGATATCCTGATTGATCTTGGCTTTGTCTCCGAGATATTTTAGCAATCGTTGGTTCATATTCATAAAAGCCAAACCATCAATTGATTCGACCATTTCTATCAATCTGAAATGATAGCTATCGATGATAAAATGTCTCCAGGTTTTGAACTGAGAAAGCCAGTCATCGATATATTCAACAGGTAAAAATACAGCCTCGGTATCGTTTTCAACGACTGCCTTAAAGATACTTTCTTTTCTATTGATACAATTGATAAATGAAATCGCACAGGTGTCTCCTTTTTCAAGAAAATAAAGCACAAGTTCATCCCCTTCTTTTTCCCTTCTGATGATTTTAACAGCTCCGTTGAGAATGAGGGGGATATGGGTCATATTTTCACCTATATCAACAAGGACTTCTCCTTGCTTATATTTTTCTATAAACCCAACCTTTACGATTTCTTCTATTAATTCTTTTTCAAAAATGGAGCCGTAGTATTCTCCAATTTTTTCGCGTAGGATAACCTCTTGTGTATTCATTTTTTTGGGGATTAAAAATCAATATGTCACAAAATTAGGTGAAAATATAATAAGTAAACAAGATATTTATCATGTGCTAACAATTTGTTGCTAAAAAAAACTCCTTGGCATCGCCAAGGAGTTTTCCACCAAAATCGATTCTGACTGCATTCAAGCAAAACAAATAAATAATTAGAAAACCACTTGAATTTGTGCCAAGAATTTATCGTTATCCTCGTTTATAACTGTTTCAATATTAGCTTGATAGTTTAGCTGTAAACGAATAGATTTGTTGAAAAAGTAGTTAAGACCTATGGTCATTCTTTCACTATATCTATAAGGAACATCTTTTAAATCAAGATCCTGATCGAAAAATTCATATTTAAAGACTGGTTGTAGGTTCCATTTGGTATCATACCAGATCATACCATAGGCACCATCTCTTTTTTCGCCTAAGGCCAAAGGTTCAGAACCACATCCTGTATCCGCTCCGGGGTCAAAAGCACCTTCATCATGTATATATTCTCCTTGTATATGAAGATTATTGATGTCAAATAGGATTTCTCCGCCGTAGGTAATTCTGTCATCATCATTATTGTTCAGTTTTGGAAAACCGTATCTGTAACTACCTCCAATGGTCATAAAGTCAAACACTTTATACGTAACACGCGCAACAATATCTTTTTTGTTGTTGTTATCTACTTTGTTTAATCCACTACCATTCATAATGGCAAATGCATAGTTTAGTCTTGTGTTCACATTACCACCCCAGATTGAGATTCCATAATCTCGCTGTGGAACAACAAGTTGATCAGAAACTATGGCCCGGTCAATTGTGATCAATGCATTACAGGCCGTTTGAACTTCACGCCCAAAAGGTTGTTTATAGGAACCTACTGAAAGTCTGGCCCAGTTGTATTTATCCCAGGTCACAAAGGCATCCATAAGATAGGCACTACCAACACCGCCAATAAAGGGGCTAGTTTCCAACATAAAATAGTAGGTCCAATCTTCAAAGAGTCGACCTCTTACACCGATTCTTGCTCTTCTGAATTTGAAGGTGCTTTCTGCGGGATCAGAAAGAGTGTAATTATACTCAGGTTGTATAAAACCAAATACTTTAATTTTTACAGGAGCAATGCTGTCATTAGGCTCCTCTGCGTCACAACCTTGTGCTTGCACTTGGCTCATGAGCATACTAATCATCAGTACGATGAATATTGAAATAATATTTTTCATGGTATCTTATTTGAAGATTAATTTTTGATCAATGGTAAATTTTTTGGTACTGAAGAACCAACACCCCATTGATTTGCCCCCCAGGCAGCATTGGAATGATATATTCCGTTCATTCCAAAAGTCATACTGTAGGCATCATAACCCAGTACTTGTAACCATGCTGTAATCACTGCTGAAGTTTGTCCAGTGTAGCAGTACGTGATGACCTTGGCATTTTTGTCAGGGTTCAAACCTTTATAACCATTGCCATCCAGTTTTAATTCTTCTTTAACTCTTAGAGCGTTTTTGATATGCCCAAAATTGCCATAGTCAGTGTCACTGAAATAGTTATTGATAAAATAGTTGTCTGGATTGTTTAGTACGTCTGTTCCTTTGGCTGTTTTAAAACCTCCTGTTATAACTGCTTCTATTCGTTGTCTTAAAATATCACCTCCATCTGTAGAATAAATGTCTATTATTGGATCATTAAATGTTTCATTGGCCGGGGCATTATTCGCCGCCCAATTGCCATGATTCTGGGCTTCATCTCCGGTGTTACCATTCCATGGTCCGGCTGTTGCGGGATTCCATCCAGACATCCCCCATTTGAGTGACTGCGCATTAGCATGACCAGCAAGGCGTAAAAGCGATACGGCATAGCAGGCAGTTTGACCGGTAAAACAAACAACTAAAACTTGCTTGCTCGCAGCATCGGCTTCTTTAAGAATATCTGCAAAAGCGATGTGTTTTGCTCCTTGAATATGACCTGTATTATAGGCCTCTAGAGATCTTATATCTAAGATAGTGTACTTGTTTAAGAAGGCATCAAGATCGGCTTCGGCTGGAGCACCAGCAACAAATTTAACCTCGCCGCCTGGGCCACTTAAAATATTGGTTAAATCCAGCTCATTTTCCATCATGTGAGTTTTCATGAGGTCAAATGCTGGTTGTAAAATTGGGTTTTCAGGATTGATATCATCACCTCTGTCACATGAACTGAGCAGTAACACGGGTACACATAATAATGCTAGGACGAATAAATTTAATTTTTTCATAATCATTTGTTTATTGGATAATATTTTGAGTTGTCATTATTCTATTACGGGGTACATGTTGACTTCTTTTTTTGTAAAAGCCTCCCAATTATTGTCTTTTAAAGTTTTGTGCATAAAGCTGTTGGCTCCATAGGCTAGATTGCCTGCATTATAACCAAGGACGTTAAGATAGGCCACAACATAGGCTGTTTCCTGACCAGTTGGTCCATAGACCAAAACTCTTTTGTCAGTGGGAATTGTGAGCAAATCGGTTGTGGAACTGAGAGAGCCATTTGGTTCGTATTGAACTGCTTGTGGGATATGTCCCTTTGCATATCTGTCAGCACCATTATAATCTATGATATAGAAGTCATTAGGCTGTTCGAATACGGCTGATGATTTTACAATAGATTCTTTATAAGGCGTAGCAAATGCTTTCTCTAATCGAGCTCTCAAAATGGCTTCTCCATCATTTTTACCAGTGCTAATGGCAGGAGCCGTTCCATTGGCGTTTTTTTCGTAATTGGAGGTTTCTAGTTTTGAAAGAAAATCGTCAGAAGTATTTTTTAACCATGAATTTTCTGCAAAATCGACTCTCCAAGAGCTCATTCCCCAGTTCATACTAAAAGCGTTGTCATACCCGGCTATTCTTAGCAAGCTTGTGAAATAGGCTGCAGACTGCCCTGAATAACAGACCAAAACGATCTTGTCATACTCGGAAGGAACAATACTATTTTCGAAATAATGAAGAAGATCAGCTGGTTGAACATTGGCGGCATTTTTAATGTGGCCGTATTCAAACCAGGTTGCGCTCCTAATATCGATGATATGATATGTAGGATTCTTAAAATTTTTCTTCACCTCATCGGAAGGAATTAGGGCAGGTGCAGCATCAGTATTAATGAAATTCCTGTTGGTTTCAAGGAAACTCAGCAGGGTTTCAAATTCACTCGGGGGATTCAGATTGTTAGATCGTTCGTTTGGCTCGCTAAAACTACTGATTAATAGAGTAGCTGGAAGGAGCATGATTACGAGAATGATTGATAATTTTCTCATGATGTAAAAATTTAAAATTCAATTGTTTATCTGTTTATACTTAGGCTAAAAGTAATTTTGAGAAGGTCATTTTTTTATGATATTTCTCATGAAATATCAATACATAATCAATTTACTTAGTATCAAAAGTCACATAAGAAAGCAACAATTATTACAATTTTAAACAGAAATAAAGTTCGATTAAAATACTGTAAAACAGACGGTTATATTAAATTTTGATGAAGAGTAATTAGCTTATTGAATTTGTGTTCCACTAACTTGTGAAATGTAATTTTTAATCGGTGATTTTCAATTTATTTTCAAAAAATTTAACCGCGAATTACAGTCTTTAGATCAGTTTTTTTTGAATAGTCAACGTCATTTTTAATCAACAAAACACCCCCGATTTTGGCGAGGGTGTTTGTCAAAACAATCAACTAAAAAGAAGGATTGATTTAAAAAAATCAACAACCACCTTCAGGCATTTTCTTTTTCTTTTTAGGTTTGGTGATCACTTTTTTCTTTGCCGGTTTAGGCTTTGTTTTAGCGGTGATTTTTTTAATAGGTTGTATGCTCGCATTTTTCATGGTTTGCGCAAAATCAAAGAGAGGTTTTTCCACAGCGAAACTGCTTATGTGGAATTGCTTATTATCATAAAAAGAATGAATGCTCAATAGTTTTAATTGTTCATAGCCTAGTTGGTACAAAAGCATGCAGGCGGCATTCGCTGTTTCTGGAGTTTCGCCGTAAACGACAATTGGTTTATTATTTGATACAGCTTCTTTTATAACTCTTGTCGATTCTGGATCAAGTAATTGACTTTTTGGAATATTTACAGAATTATCTAGATGCCCTTTTGAATAATCGAAATGACTTCTTACATCGATAAGCAAGTAGTCGGCTGCATCTATTTTTTGGAAATCGGTTAAAGACAGGATATGACTCTGATTTGCAATAAATGTCAAGGTTTTCTCTGAACTGTTTACAAAATTAAATTCAGGCCTTTTAAAAGTGAGTAAACTGATTATAATGACCAACAAAAAAAGGACTGCTGATATGGATATTCTTCTGGTTTTTTCTAATTCTTTCATCACTTACAGGTATGATTTGAGTTTTCTTGTATAATTAACAACCACCTTCAGGCATTTTTTTCTTTTTCTTCGGTTTGGTCACTACTTTTTTTGGTGGCGAAATTTTCTTAATCTCAGGTTCAATTTCAAGTGTATCATTGGCAACTCCAAAATATTTTCCGGCAGCTTTTCTAAACGAATAGAGTTCAAAGGCCTCTCTTGACATGGTTTCTTCAGGTAGTTTAGGTTCAATGATAGTTTGAAACCATGCATTGAGTCCTCCTTCGAGAACATATAGCCTTTCATATCCCATTCTATTGCCAATCAACCAGGCTTCATCAGCTGTAAAATTATCAGTAGAGAAAAGTATTACGTCATATATGTCCTGATTCAGGTAAGGATTTAGTTCTTTATTTAGAATTTGCGAAAGCGGAATATTTATGGCATTAGGAAGCGTGTATTTCTCAAATTCTTCTGTTGTTCGAGTATCAATAAGAAGTAATACAGGATCCTGATTAACAATTCTGTCAGCCAGAATGTCTGTGCTGATATATCTTTCAGTACTGATCATGTTTTTCACAAAAAGTTCAGGAGTTATACCTTCATGTTGTTGATGCTTCGGGATCACCATTAAGCCTCCGGCCAAAATGATCAGGATAAGCGCTAAAAACTGATAACTTCTTTTTACCAAGATTTTTTTTGTAGAATATGTTGCAGACATAAGTAGCTATTTTTTAGTAAAAAACTTTTTTAACTCGATTTCTAATGCTGTCTGACAGGTAAAAAGCCAGGATAGCTATGAGGGTAAAAATAAAGATGATCAAATAAGGTGAAACACCTAATGTTTCGTCCAAAGTGACATGCCCTAGGTTGTGCTTTTCATAAAGAGGTTGAAGCCAGGTAAATGATTCAGAGAAAATAAGGATTCCAATAAAAAGGCCCAGCGTAAATACAATTCCATCAATCTTCCCAATTCCTACTGCGCATAAGCTGGTGCCCGGACAGAATCCTCCGGCAAGAAAACCTATTCCCATGATAAAGCCACCAACAATAGCCGCCCATAGGTATGTTGGCTGGACAAAGAGCTGCGTAAGGTCTATCCAATTCAAATAATCCATATAATGCAAACCAATAAGGGCAACTATAGTGGCAGTAAAGAAAACTTTTAAGACGGCAAAGTCATAGCCATAAAATACACCGACTAGTTTGCGAGATGATGAAAACCCTGAAGCTTCCATGATATATCCGAAGGCTATTCCGATAAGAATCGCTAAAACAAAATTCCATTCAGGAGGAATTAATTCATTTGGAATAAGAGGTCCCATGTTTTTATATTTTATTTGTTAAATCCAGTTTTTTCTAAAAAAGTAAGCCACAAGATATCCTGTTCCAAATATGGAGATCATGCTAATAAATCCTGCAGTAGCCATTACTGAAATACCGCTTAATGCTGCCCCGCTTGTACAGCCTCTTGCAATCTGAGCCCCAAAGCCAAATAGGAGGCCGCCAATGAGTGCAAAAACCAATCTTCTGTTTACTGAAATTTTGGGAGAATGCTGTGTTTTTAATTTGATTCGTCCTGTTAAAGCCCCTGAAAGAAAGGCGCCTAAAATGACACCCAGCGCTTCGAAAACGAGCCAGTTATTCATTGGAGATGATTCTCCGTTTAAAAACTTTTTATAATAGGCATTATTTTCTGTATGTTCTGGAGATACTTTATTGACTACGGTCACTACACCACTTTTGACCGCGCCGCTGGCACCAAGGCCTCTTCCAGTGATGTAAAAGGTAAAAATGATCAAAAGCCCAAGAAGGAAACCGCCAAAATAAGGGTTCCAGTATACGTGTCGATTTTGTTGTTTTATTTTTTCCATTATTTTAATATAGGTATCTGGTTAATTGTCCTGCTTCAATCATCACCATTCTAAATATGAGGCCTCCCAACAGAATTAAGATGGCGGGAATAGCTACAGGAACTTTGTAGCCAAGAAGTTCAATGCCTTCCAAAATGGCCGGAAAAATTAACCCAAGAATGATCACAAAAACAAAGAACATAACTGTGTATTCTCCGCCAATTAATATGTCAAGGGCTTCCAGTTGAACGGCCGAACCTGCATACATTCCCATAATCATGTGAACAATTAGAGCAAGTTCAATAATGATCAATGCCAAATCAATTTTACTGAACAATTTCCTTTCGAAATGGTCTTTCGAAAAAAGGATGATACAAGCCGCACCGGTGGAAAGTCCTGAAACAAGAAAAAGAGGCCCTAAAATGGCATTATTCGATAATAGCCTGGCATTGAAAGCTGAAAGTAGAATTCCCGTATAAATTCCCAGAATGAGTGATAATGGTAATAGGATGATTGCCAAATTTCTTCGATTTTTAATAAGATACAGTTCAAGTTGTTGTAGCCATTTAATTTTTAAATTCCATTTAGGGAAGAGTTCGGTAAAGTAACTAAATACCCAAAGAAAAGATCCGATGGTGATCAACAGTAGGACCCATGCGCCCCAAGACATTGGTGACTCTAATCTGATAGTTGTGTATAACCTCCACACATAGAGTTTGTGCGTTAGGTCATAAAATAAGGCTAGCAGTCCAATACTCAGTGCAAAGAGTACAATGATCATGGCAGGTTTAATAGCTGTTTGTACATCCTTTTCGCGTTTTAAAATCGTAAAGAGTGAAGCAAA
The DNA here is from genome assembly GCA_905479625.1 of uncultured Flavobacteriaceae bacterium. GTDB lineage: Bacteria > Bacteroidota > Bacteroidia > Flavobacteriales > Flavobacteriaceae > Lutimonas. The sequence continues at coordinate 14,554 of CAJQNF010000065.1, forward strand.
AAATATGATCCCTGCTGCCATCCCCCCTAGAAAAAGATATAGTGAAATGGGAAAATGCCATATTTCCAGATACGGATCAATTTTAGGAATATTTCTACCGCTGATAAATATTTCTTCTTGCATGATTTTTTTGGTATCAGATTAAATAATAAACATTTGGTTTTGTTCCTGCCTCAGGGGCGAGTACTTTGAATTTTCTTGACTGGAGTAAATATGAAACCTTGCTTGTTGGATCGTCAAGATCTCCAAAATACATGCATTTAGTAGGGCATACCGAAACACAGGAAGGAAGTTGTCCTTCTTTTAATCTGTGTGCACAGAAGGTGCATTTATCAACATAACCATCAGGATGTTGGAACCTGGCATCGTAAGGACATGATTCTATACATGCCCCGCATCCAATACATTCGTTCTCTGTGACAAGAACAATTCCTCCTTCTGCCACATGGCTAGCACCTGTTGGGCAGCATCTTACGCATGGGGCATTGTCGCAATGATTGCAGCGTTCAGATTTGAGTTCGAGTTCAACATGTGGGTAGGAACCATTAACAGATTCAGTTACCCAATCCCGACAATATCCTATGGGTACGTTATTTTCAGTCTGGCAAGCGACAACACAATCGCTGCAACCAACGCATTTCAGCGTATCTATGACCATGGCATATTTCATAGTATTGTCTCTTTAGAAGGGTTGTCAAGTAATATTTTCACAAAGTTCCCGCGCAATCCGGTACCTCCCATAAGTGGATCTACATTTATTTTTGTAATCAGTTCCGTATCACTGGCTCCTTTGCCATGCGCTCTTGATAATTTTTTATTAGCATGACCAAATCCGTGGTACATGTATACAGAGTCCCATCGAATCCTTTCAGTTACCCTGACCTTGATGGGGAAGGTTGACTTTTTACCATCCTGATTTTGAAGCCAGACTTCTTGATTATTTTTCAATCCTTCAATTCTGGCTACTTTTGGGTTTACCCATAACATGTTTTCGTTTGTAAGATCGCTTAGATTTGGATTGTTAATTGTTCTACTGAATGTATGCATGGGTGATCTTCCATAATTAAGTCGGTAGAAACCTTGCTGAGGGCTATCATGAGAGGTGTATACCGGAATAGGGTCTAATCCGTGACTAGCCAGTTCTTCAGAATAGAATTCAATTTTTCCACTGGGAGTAAAGAATTCATGAGTTTTACCTTCTTGCATATACAAGGCTCCTGATTTTCGTTTATAGTTTTTTACACCAATTTTTTTCATCTCTTCCAGTGAACTGCCCATCTCTTTTAACTGCCAGTCGATTACCTCTTCAAAGTCATTATAATTAAAGTATTCGGCTAAGCCCAATCGATTGCCTATCTCTTTGGCCATCCACCAGGCTGGCTTAGAATCGTATTTTGGAGGAACGGCAGGAGATCTTAAAGCGATTGAAGGCTCCCGGTTGGGTGCAGATCTGATGCCATCAAAACGTTCCAAATAGGTGCATTCGGGAAGAATAACATCAGCATATCCTGTAATTTCCATTGGCATAGTGTCCATGACGACCATAAAGTCAAGAGATTCAATGGCTTCTTCTATGACCTCTCGCTTAGGTACGGAGGTGACAAGATTAGTACCCGCAACAAACCAACCTTTGATCGGATATTTTTGATCAGCAGCCGGTATTGAGGCTTTAATAACTTCCATAGTACTTCCCATTTCTGCAAATGGATATTTTTCGACAAGTTCTTTCCAACCCCATTTTGGATGCGGGTATGCCGGGTGTGGAAATTTGGGAATCGCTATTTTTTCTTTAAAGTAGAACCCACCTCTGTTACCCCATGAACCAAGAAGGCCATTGAGTATGGCTATGGCACGTTCTCTTTGAGAATCATCACCATACCAGGTAACATGACGACCAGGATGAACTATGGTTGAAGGAGCAGCGGCTGCCATAAGTCTTGCCGTTTTGCGTATATCTTCTGGTTTAATAGTTGTAATACCATAGGCCCATTCAGGGCTAAACGATTTTACATGTTTTTTTAAGGCCTCAAAGCCAGAGCCGTACTTTTCTACATAGTCCTTATTATAAATGTCTTCATAGATCAAAACATGCATCCATGATAATAATAGGGCGATGTCTGTAGCAGGTTTAATGGCCAGCCAATGTTGAGATTTACTGGCCGCCGTAGAGCATCTTGGGTCTACAGTAATGATGCTGGCTCCATTGTCGATCGCATCCGACATTTCCTGTACCTGGCTGTTGTGCATGTTTTCGCCTAGGTGCGATCCTATAAGTACAAGACATTTTGTATCTCTAATATCAGTGGGTTCAGGGGATCCCACCCAGGAGCCAAAAGTGAGGCCAAATCCCGTTTCTCTAGGTCCGCGACATTGGGCATAAGCTGGTTCGGCAATAGTATCTGAACCATAGGCTTTGAAGAGATGCTCCAAATGACTTCCTGGAGAACCGTGTTTGATCAGCGCCATTGATTCAGGGCCATATTCGGCTTTTATTTTCTCCATGTTTTCGGCTACCAGATCGAGTGCTTCTTCCCAACTCGCTTCTCTAAAGCTGTCTTTTCCGTCAATTTTGGTTCTTATCAATGGTGTTTTTAGACGATCAGTATCAGTGTACATTCCAACTCCTCCTGTGCCTCTTGGGCAAAGTCGCCCGTAACAATGAGGATCGTTTTTGTTTCCAATGATTTTTTGGATGTGACCCTTCTGATCTGAATAAACCCATGCGGCGCATTTCCAAAAACAAACTTCACAGTAAGTCGCTGTTCTTTTTAATTTTGAGCCTATATTTTGCTTAAGATTATGATCAGAAGGTAAGGCGTCAAGGGCAGTTGTTGTGAAAGCGATTCCACTGGCACCGAGGGCTGATATTTTAATAAATGACCTTCTTGAATTATCCATCTTCCTTATTTTTTGTTTTCTTATGATTTGTACCGACTGATCAGGTAGATCATTTTTTTTTGTAAAATTAGAGGGGAGCAGGAGTTGTTTTGATGATAAATGTCATATCGAAATGTGACCCGAGTCACAAAGCGACTTATAAAAACTGTCATTGCTCATGGTTTGGAATTTTGTTGCATCGTAGCTTTGTTGAAAAAGCAGGTATGGATTCTTCTAAGTCCAAATTTATCAATAGGATGTTGCCATTTTTATTCCTATCGATGCCGTTGATGGTTTGGCTGGGGATGAAGTATGATTATTTTGATCAGGAACAAATCAAAGCTTCATCAGATTATATAACATTGAACGTATCCGAGCAATCATGTGTGCAGTGTCATGGTCATATACAAGGGTTTTCAAAATACCACGATCCTGAATTGATAGGATGCGTTGCTTGTCATTCGGGTAATGCCGCAGCGGATGATAAATTAATGGCTCATCAAGATATGTTTGTTATTCCAGGAAATTTAAGTAATGCGGCCAACACCTGTGGCACCTGTCACCAGGATGAATTACACAAAATTGAACATTCTTTGATGACGACCAACAGCGGCCTGGTGGCGGTGGATAAATTTGTGTTCGGTGAAACCGACACTCCCGATCATCATTTTGACATCCGTGAACTAGGACATAGCCAGGCTGACGATCACCTTAGGGATCTTTGTGCCAACTGTCATCTAGGTGCCCAAAAGACCGACCTTGGTCCGATTAGCCAATTGAGCAGAGGAGGAGGTTGTAATGCTTGTCATCTGAATTATTCAGATAAGGCAAAAACACAGCTGACCGATTATCTTGCATCGAATAAAGAAAAACTACCCCAAATGCATCCGTCAACAGATATTATGGTCACTGATAAACACTGTTTTGGTTGCCATAGTCGTTCAAGTAGAATCTCGACCAATTATATGGGATGGCATGAAACTTTATTAGACGAATCAGCGGTGACAGATACTGTTTCCTATAAAGTATTTGAGGATAAAAGGGTCTACCAATACAAGGGTGCCGACGTACATCATTCAAAAGGCCTTTTATGTATTGATTGTCACAGCTCACACGAGGTGATGGGGGATGGTAAGGACTATTTGCACGAAGAGGACGCCGTGTCACTGAGCTGTTCTGATTGTCATTACAAAGACAAACCTCTGACAATGACCTATGATTCTCTTGATAAGGAATCCATGTTAGTCTTTATGCATCGGAACTATACCCATAGTGATAAAGAGATCCTAAAAGTTAAAAAAGACCAGCATCCTCTGGTAAATACTTATGTAGAACAAGGGCAGGTTTATCTTATTGGTAAAAAAGATGGAGAAAAGCATTTGATCAAAAAGCAAAGTGAAAAATGCAGCAGGGATGAAGCGCATCAATCACTAAGTTGCGCATCCTGCCATTCCCAATGGGCCCCCAGATGTATTGGTTGCCACAATACGTATGATGACATGGCACAGGGTTACGATCTTTTGGAAAAGAAAATGACCAAAGGAACCTGGATAGAACATGTCTTTGAATTTGATGCCGGATTGCCGGCTATGGGCGTTAGAATGGCTCCTGAAGGAAAAAAAATAGAACCTGCCATCCCGGGAATGATCCTGACAATAGATCACGGCAATCACAAAGATTCCTTGCTTCAGGACAATACATTTGAACGTCTGTATGCCCCCAATGCGCCACATACAATTACCAGTGAATCGCGCAGTTGTGCCTCTTGTCATACAGATCCTGCAGCACTTGGATATGGAAAAGGAAATCTAAATTATGTTTTAGGCCCAGGCTCGGGAACATGGGTCTTTGAACCTGAATATGCCTTACATCCTATAGATGGTTTGCCTGAAGATGCCTGGATTCCTTTTTTAAAGGATTTTGAGACTGAAAAAATTTCAACACGCAGTGACTTCAGACCCTTTAACCTTCAGGAACAACAGCAAATGCTGAGGGTAGGTGCCTGCTTGCAATGTCATAAAGAGGATTCGAAAATCATGAACGAATCTTTAAAGACTGGTTTAAATCCATTACTTTTGAAGCTTTCTGACAAATGTTTATTACCCAAATTCTGATCTATGAAGGATAATAATTTCCGATCAAAATATTTTCTTTTGTTTTTTCTATTGGTTTCGTTAGTTGATATCATAGCGATTCTTAATGATAACACTTTGTGGCAAACAATCAGTAAGCCAATGATTATTCCGGCGCTGATGTTTTACTATATAACTGCTTCAAAATCGAAAAATAAGTGGTACATAATCGCCTTGGTCTTTTCTTTTCTAGGAGATGTTTTGCTGCTCGATAAAAGTAATTTATTTCTTTTCGGGATTGGGGCCTTTTTAATTACGCAATTGCTGTATGTGTATATTTTTTCTAAAGGGCTTAGCAAGAGTTCGTGGCGTAAAAAAATATTGGCATTCCTGCCATTTTTAATCTTTTTCTTTACTTTGATAGGTGTATTAAAACCAGGGCTGAATGAGTTTTTTATTCCTGTAGTAATCTACGGAGTAGCCATCTCAGTATTTGGTGCCATAAGTTTATTGAAGTATCTGGTAAAAAAAGATGGGACAAGCCTATGTTTAATAAGCGGTGCACTTTTATTTATCCTTTCTGATAGCCTGATCGCCCTGCATAAATTTCATGAACCTCGTTCCGTCTATCCGGTAGCTATTATGCTCACTTATATCCTAGCCCAATACCTGATAGCGACTTTTATGTTGAAATCAGAAAAAGAAATACTCCTAAAAGTAGATGAGTAACCCTTATTTGAACATGTCCATTCCGGGAATATCGGGAAGTCCTCCTTTTGCAGCTGCTGCCATTTCAGCTTCATTGATCTGATTCGCTTTTTCAATAGCTTTGTTAAGGGCAAGGATCAGGTAGTCTTCCAAGGCCTCTTTATCGCCCAATAGTTCATTATCAATCGCTATATTCTTGACCTCTCTGTTTCCAGTAACGGTCACAACAACCATTCCATTACCGGCATCACCGTCAACCATAACTGTACTCAAACGTATTTTAGTTTCTTCTATTTTAGCCTGTGCTTCCTTTAATTTAGCCATCATTCCGTCCATATCTCCAAACATAATCTGTTAGTTTTTAATGTTAAATTCTCAATTGTTAATCTTTAATCTCACTTTGTAAATTTAATAATTAAACTAACATCCTTGTTTTAGATGAGAAAATTAAATGTAATTGTCATAATATTATCTCTTACTTTTGCCATTTCCTGTGAAAAAGAAAAATCAGAACATTCTAAAGATACAACTATGTCGAAAAAGGAGATGAATCCTCCCATTGCTGAAAGAATTCCAAAGGAAATGGAAATTCATGGAGACGTGCGCATTGATGATTATTATTGGTTGAATGAAAGAGAAAATCCGAAAGTGATTGATTATTTGAATGCTGAGAATAGCTATTATGATTCGATGACTGCCCATACCAAACAATTTCAGGAAGATCTTTTTGAAGAGATGAAATCGAGGATAAAAGAAGATGATGAATCCGTGCCTTATAAAAAAAACGGGTACTATTATATTACCAAATATGAAACAGGCAAGCAGTATCCGGTCTATACAAGAAAAAAGGAGCATCTGGATGCAGAGGAAGAAGTTATTTTTGATGTAAATGATTTAGCAAAAGGGCATGATTATTATGCACTTACAGGTCTTAATGTGAATAGGCTCAATACGATAGCCGCATTTGGAGTTGATACCATCAGCAGAAGGCAATATGATATCCGTTTCAAAAATCTTGAAACTAATGAGTTGTTTCCTGAAATTATTCAAAATACAACAGGAAGTACGGCTTGGGCCAATGACCACAAAACCGTTTTTTATACAAGAAAAGATCCTGTCACCTTGAGAAGTGATAAGGTCTATAAGCATGTTCTGGGAACTGATGTTGACGAAGATGTGTTGATTTATGAAGAAAAGGATGAGACTTTCTGGGCCTTTGTATATAAATCAAAATCGAATAAGTTTATCATCATTGGATCTTATAGTACCTTATCAACTGAATATAGTTATTTGGATGCGGACAATCCTGATGGCGAATTTAAGATTATTCAGCCGAGAGAAAGAGAACTGGAATACAGTATTGCCCATTATGGGGATGATTTTTACATCCTTACCAATTATAATGAGGCGCTTAATTTCAAATTAATGAAAACGCCTATAGGGCAAACTGAAAAGGAACATTGGACAGATGTTATACCCCATAGGGAGGATACACTCTTAGAAGATATTTCAATATTCAAGGACTATCTGGTTTTGGAAGAAAGATTTAACGGCTTAAACAGGATCCGAATAAAAAGATGGGATGGAACTGATGATTATTATTTGCCTTTTGATGAGGAGACTTATTCAGCTGCCGTTTATAATAATCCTGAGTTTGATACTTCTGTGATCAGGTATAGTTATAATTCCCTTACAACTCCGAACTCTGTCATTGACTTTAATGTAAATGACCATTCCAAGGATGTCAAGAAAGAGCAGGAAGTTTTGGGAGGAACCTTTGATAAGAATAATTATAAAAGTGAAAGAATATGGGCCAACACAAGAGATGGAAAACAAGTGGCCATATCTTTAGTTTACAATAAATCAACTAAAATCAATGAGGACACTCCTTTACTATTATATGCCTATGGGTCATATGGCAGTATTGTAAGTGACAGGTTTAGTTCAGTACGTCTGAGTTTGCTCGACAGAGGTTTTGTATATGCAATTGCCCATGTTAGGGGAGGAGAATATTTAGGCCGTATCTGGTATGAAGAAGGTAAGATGTTTACAAAAAAGAATACCTTTTATGACTTTATTGATGCAGGGAAACATCTTATTGCTCAAAAGTATACTTCAGCTTCGCATTTATATGCTGAAGGAGGTTCTGCAGGAGGGCTTTTGGTAGGTGCCGTCATTAATATGAATCCTGAAATTTTTAATGGAATTATTGCCGCCGTTCCTTTTGTAGATGTCGTCACTACCATGCTTGATGAAAGTATACCTTTAACAACAGGAGAATTTGATGAATGGGGAAATCCTAAGCAAAAAGATTCTTATGACTATATGTTATCCTATTCACCTTATGACAATGTGAAAAAGCATGACTATCCTCACATGTTGGTTACAACAGGGCTGCACGATTCTCAGGTTCAGTATTTTGAGCCTGCCAAATGGGTAGCGAAATTGAGGGTAAATAAAACAGATCAAAATCAATTGCTGTTGTATACAAATATGGAAACCGGACACGGAGGAGCTTCCGGGAGATTCGACGCACTAAAGGAAGTGGCTAAAGATTACTCCTTTCTATTTGATTTAGAGGGAGTTAAAAAATAATATTTTTTATTATCCTTATGATTTGACCGTTGAAACAGTCAATCTTCTGATGAATAATATAAGTAGTTTAAAAAAAAAACTTAAATTTGCCCGGTTTTTATAATCAAAGCTTTTTTTTTTATGAAAAAACATAACGGTATAACTAATAGCATATTAGATTTAGTTGGAGATACACCACTTCTGCGATTAAATAAAATAACAAAAGAGTTAGACGGTCAGTTTCTGGCAAAATATGAGGCCTTTAATCCAGGTCATTCAATGAAAGACAGAATTGCCACGCACATTGTAGATCAAGCTGAAAAAAGAGGGATTCTTAAAAAAGGAAGCAAGGTGATAGAAACGACTTCCGGGAACACCGGTTTTAGCATTGCCCTGGTTTGTATTATTAAGGGATACGAATGTATTCTGGCTGTAAATTCAAAAGCTTCAAAGGGTAAGATTAATATGCTCAAGGCCATGGGCGCTAAAGTGTATGTATGTCCGGCCAATGTGAGCGCGGATGATCCCAGATCTTATTATCAGGTTGCAAAAAGGTTACATGAAGAGACCGCTGATTCGGTTTATATCAACCAATACTTTAATGAGTTGAATTCTGAAGCACATTATCTTACTACAGGACCTGAAATATGGGAACAAACTGACGGAAAGGTAACACATGTTGTTGCGGCCAGTGGAACAGGTGGAACAATTTCAGGAGTAGGCAAATATTTAAAAGAACAAAACCCAAACGTAAAAGTTTTGGGCGTAGATGCCTTTGGTTCGATCTTAAAGAAGTTTCATGAAACTTCCGATTTTGATACTAAAGAGATTTATCCATACAGAATAGAAGGCCTTGGAAAGAACCTTATTCCTTCAGCCACGAATTTCGATGTGATCGATGTATTTGAAAAGGTTACGGATGAAGCAGCGGCCCATAAGGCAAGAGAGCTCTCGTTGGTAGAAGGTCTTTTTACCGGATACACCAGTGGTGCTGTGTTACAAGCCACTACTCAATATGCTGAGAAAGGTTATTTTGATGCAAACAGCGTTGTTGTAATGATTTTACCTGATCATGGTTCAAGATATATGGAAAAAATTTATAGTGATGATTGGATGAGAGAACAAGGTTTCTTTGATTCTAAGCATCAGGAGAAAAGCCCATTGGAGATTATCAGATAGAACAATGCTATGATATTTACTAAAAAAGGCTATTTGAATTTCAAACGGCCTTTTTCTTTTTTATTAAAAACTATAAACATAGAAATCATTGCATTATTATTTTTTCTATTTTTGCAAATAATTTAAACATGAGGATTTAACCATCGTCAGTTCAAACGGAATAGATACATGAAAGATTTATTTGAAAGAATCATAAAGGATAAAGGGCCACTAGGAAAATGGGCAGAACAAGCTGAAGGCTATTATGTTTTCCCAAAGTTGGAAGGGAATATATCAAACCGGATGAGGTTTAATGGAAAGGAAGTAATTACCTGGAGTATAAATGATTATTTGGGTCTTGCGAATCATCCTGAGGTCGTTAAGGCCGATGCGGCGGCTGCAGCCGAGCACGGAATGGCATATCCTATGGGAGCCAGAATGATGAGTGGACATACTGATTTTCATGAGCAATTAGAGCGTGAATGTGCTGAATTCGTTAGTAAGGAAGCTGCATATCTTGTTAATTTTGGTTATCAAGGTATGGTTTCATCTATAGACGCACTGGTAACAAAGAATGATGTCGTTGTTTATGATATGGATTCACATGCCTGCATTATTGATGGGGCCAGATTACATCAAGGTAAGCGTTTTACCTATCGCCATAATGATATGGAAAGTTTTGAAAAGAACCTGATCAGGGCCGCGAAGAAAGCTGAAGAATCGAATGGAGGTATTCTTGTGATTAGTGAAGGAGTTTTTGGAATGAGAGGAGAGCAAGGTAAATTGAAAGAGATTGTCGCCCTAAAGCAAAAATATAATTTTAGATTACTCGTAGATGACGCTCATGGATTTGGAACATTAGGCAAAACTGGTGCCGGTGCAGGAGAAGAGCAAGGAGTTCAAGACGAGATCGATGTCTATTTCGCTACTTTTGCGAAATCAATGGCAGGATTTGGTGCATTTTTCGCCGGGAATAAAGATGTTATAAAGTATCTACAATATAATATGCGATCTCAAATGTTCGCCAAGTCTTTACCAATGGCTATGGTAAAAGGAGCATTAAAGAGGTTGGATATGATCAGAACCATGCCTGAATTGAGAACGAAATTATGGGAAAATGTAGATGCCCTTCAAAGCGGTTTGGTGGAGAAAGGATTTAATATTGGAAAAACCAATACTTGTGTGACACCGGTTTTTCTTGAAGGTGATATCCCTGAAGCGATGGCCATGGTAAATGACCTTAGAGAGAACTACCGCATATTCTGTTCTATAGTGGTTTATCCGGTGATCCCCAAAGGAATGATCCTTTTAAGATTGATTCCAACATCGGCTCATAATCTTGAAGATGTAGCAGAGACGATCGAAGCTTTTTCATCGATGAGAGAAAAACTTAATAAAGGTTTTTATAAGCGTATAGCTGCTGCGTTAATGTCATAATAAAACCAATCAAATAAAAGTTAAAAAGGTCCGAAGATTTTATCTCCGGACCTTTTTTATTCCATACTATATTTTTCACCTTAGCATTGTAGCATTGTAGCATTGTAGCATTGAAGCATTGTAGCATTAACCATTAATATCCAGCCTAGAAGTTGCCGTAGTATCTTCTTTCCCAAAGTCTTCTTTCAGGTATTTGAAATAGCCAACAATTCCTATCATAGCCGCATTATCTGTGGTATATTCAAACTTAGGGATATAAGTAGTCCATCCTAATTCGTTTTCCATACTTTTTAAGGTCGATCTGATTTCTGAATTTGCTGATACGCCTCCTGCGATAGCTACATGGTTGATGCCAGAAATTTCCACCGCTTTTTTCATCTTATTCATCAAGATGTTCACAATGCTGTGTTGTACCGAGGCACATATATCATTTAGATTTTTCTTGATAAAGTCTGGGTCTTTTTTTTGTTCTTTCTGTAAAAAATAAAGGATAGCAGTTTTAAATCCACTAAAACTAAAATCCAAGGGTTTGGGAGTTTTAGGTTTCGAAAAAGTATAAGCCTTAGGATTACCTTGTTTGGCATATTTATCGATCAATGGACCACCAGGATAGGGTAGGCCTAGAAGTTTAGCCGTTTTATCAAAGGCTTCTCCTACTGCATCATCTATGGTTTCTCCTAGTATTTCAAATTCATTATAGGCCGTAATTTTGAGAATTTGTGTATGTCCTCCGCTTATGGTCATGCAGAGAAAAGGAAACGGAGGTGAATTTTGTACCTCTTCATCAATAAAATGCGCCAGTACATGTGCTTGCATATGATTTACAGGTATCAATGGGATTTCCAGTGCGATGGACATCGACTTGGCAAAGGAAGTACCTACCAATAATGAACCCATTAAGCCCGGTCCCTGGGTAAAGGCGATGGCCTGTAATTGGGTTTTATCGATTCCGGCTTTTTTTAAGGCCTGGTCAACTACCGGTACGATATTCTGTTGATGGGCTCTGGAGGCTAGCTCTGGAACCACACCACCATAGGCAGCATGAATTTTTTGGCCAGCAATAATGTTGGAAAGAACCCGGTTGTTTTCGAGTACTGCAGCACCCGTATCATCGCAGGATGATTCTATTGAAAGTATGTGAATAGTTTTTTTTTTCATTAGAAATATTTAGGCACAAATATTGTACTTTTAAAAATGCAAATTTAGAAATAAATAATTATCAAGCAGTTTAAAAGAATAGCAATTCGTGTTTTTTTGCTAGGCAGTTTTCTGCTGGTCATGTTGAGCGTTATACTCTCCTTTACCAGTGTTCAAACTGGCCTTGCAAAATGGGTTACCAATAAGGTGAACACCAATTACGGGACTGCAATAGAGATACAGAAGCTTGATCTTTCTTCCATTAGAAATGTTGCCTTAAAAAATGTATTGATCAGGGATCATCATGGAGATACATTAATTTCCGCTGGAAGTTTAGAGACTTCGGTTTTAAATTACCGGAATTTATTCAGTAGTGAATTAAATTTTGGAGAGGTTTATCTTGAAGATGGTGCCTTTATCATGACAACCTATAAAGGTGAAGACCTAAATAGTCTGTCAGTATTTGTTAATAAATTCAAACGTGAAAAAGCGAATGAGACGGTCACTTTTAAATTGTTTTCTTCCTCTATTGTTCTAGAAGGGGTCAATTTTACCTTGTTTGATAAGAACAAAAAGGAAGAACCCATTGTGTATTACAAAGATATTTATGGAGAATTTGACGATTTCAAGGTCGTTGGATCAAATGTCAGTGCCAACATTCATGACCTGAGAGTGATTGAAAATCACGATGTTCTTGTTACCAGCTTCAAGACGAATTTCAGCTACACTAATACTAAAATGGAGTTTTTGAATACCAAACTGACTACAAAGGGTTCGGAACTGATCGCTGACATTGTTTTCAATTATGAACCCGGGGATTTATCAGACTTCACAAATAAGGTTCAAATAGAAGCCGATTTTAAAAAAAGCGATATTGTTCTTTCTGATTTGAAGAAATTATATGGACAATTTGGTCGGCATGATATTATTCATTTTACGGGTCAGGTGAAAGGAACCATCAACGATTTTGTATTAGAGAATATAGACCTCGAATCGGATAGAAATTCATCCTTGAGAGGAGATGTGCATTTGAAAAATGTATTATATCCGGAAAAATTCAGATTAACGGGAGATATAAAGGAAATAAGTTCTAATTATGATCATCTGGTAAATTTGTTGCCTGACCTTTTAGGTGCTAAAATCCCCAAAGAACTCGAAAATATAGGATTCTTTACTAGTCGTGGAAAAGTGGCAATTACCAAGTCTTCAGTTGATGTTCAATTGAGAACAATAGCTCAAATAGGGATGTCTGATGTCGATTTGAAATTATTGAATATTGATAAAGGAGATCTTGTTTCGTATAAGGGTAAAATTGAACTGGTTGATTTCAGGCTGGGAGAGTTTGTCAAAGATTCAATGATCGGTGATTTTTCCATGGTGGGAGAAGTTGAAGGAGAAGGGCTTTCTATTGATAAGATTAATATAAGGATCAAAGGGCATATTTCCAAGCATCAGTATAAAGGCTATACCTATTCCAATATCGATATCAATGGCGTACTCAGGGACAAACAATTTGATGGTTATTTAAGTGTTGATGACCCTAATATAAAGTTAGAATTCAGCGGGCTTGCAGAATTATCAGAAATCAAAAAATTCAATTTTAATGCGGATGTAGCCTATGCGGATTTTTTAAAGTTAAACCTTTTTACAAGGGATGAGAAATCAATTTTGAAAGGGAAGATTGAGATGAATCTTACGGGAAGTAGTCTCGATAATATAGAAGGTTTAATTAGCTTTAAAGAAGCATCTTATTCAAATCAGAATGATGATTATTATTTTAAGGATTTTACGGTGACCTCTGAAAATAAAGACTCGATAAGAGAGCTTAAGGTGAATTCTACAGATATTATTAATGGATTTGTAAGAGGGAATTTTAAATACCGTGAATTGAAAAAACTGGCAATGAATTCTTTGGGTAGTCTTTTTGTTAATTATGAAAAAGAACAGGTGATGCCGGGCCAGTTTCTCGATTTTCGCTTTAATATGTATAATAAGATAGTGGATGTGTTTTTTCCGGATATTCAATTAGGACCGAATTCCATTGTCAAAGGAACGGTTGATTCTGATCAGGACATATTTAAGCTTTCCGTTAAGTCACCCGAAATTGAGGCGTTTGATTATACGATCGACCAGATTAATTTGCAGGTAGACAATAAGAACCCCTTGTTTAATACCCTTTTAAGCGTAGATGAAATAGATTCAAAATACTATAACCTTTCTCAAATTAATTTAGTCAATGTGATGCTGAATGACACTTTATTTATGAGAGCGGATATGATCGGGGGAAGAGAAAAACAAGAACAATATACATTTAGTTTTTACCATACCTTCAACGAAAATAATCAATCTGTTGTAGGAATTAAACATTCTGAGTTGACCTTTAAGCAGAATACCTGGCACATTAATCCTGAAAACAATAATCAAAATAAAGTTGTTTACGATAAAGACATTAAAACTTATGCCATTGATGATTTCAATATCATCAGTGGGGATCAGGAGGTCCATTTAGCCGGGTTGATCACGTCAGATCAACAAAAAAATATTGACCTAAGACTGAGTAATGTGAACCTTGATGATATTACGCCATCTGTTGACAGCGTTGCACTGGATGGGAAAGTAAATGGTTCCATCAATTTAAGGACAATCAATAACAAAACTTTACCTATTGCTAATCTGACCATCAATTATTTTAGCATCAATGAGGATTATTACGGAGATTTAAGTTTTAAGGCTGCTTCCGATGATAACATCAGAAATTACACCTTCGATATGTTACTCGAGAATAGCGATCTAAAAACTTTTTCGGCCCAGGGAGCCATAGATTTATCCTCTGAAGAGCCAAGTATTTTGGCCTCTGCCAAACTTGACAGATTTAGGATTAATGCATTTAGCCCGTTAGGAAAGAATGTATTGTCAAAGATTAGGGGTTTTGCAAGTGGAGAGGCCACGATTACGGGAAACTTATCGAATCCGGATATTGGTGGGCAAATTACGTTGGTTGAATCAGGGCTGGAATTACCCTATTTGAATGTGAATTATGATTTTGAAGGTGAGTCTGTGGTGAAACTCTATGATCATACCTTTGATTTCCAGTCGTTTAGGGTGCGTGACCGGGCGATGAGAACTACTGGTGTCATTCAAGGAACTATCACGCATGAGGGTTTTAAAAAGTGGATTCTTGACCTTGCACTTACCACTGATAATCTTCTGGTGCTCAATACTGAAGATAAAGAAGGAGCATTGTATTATGGTACAGGGCTTCTTGGTGGAAAAACTACTTTAAAAGGATTTACTGATGATTTAGTGATCAATGTAAATGGCAAGACCAATCCCGGTACTGAATTCATTGTGCCTTTAGGGAATGTGAGTACAGTCAATAGCTCGAAATTGATACATTTTGAGAGCCTTAATGAAGATGAAGAAGAGGAAGGGAAGAAGGAAAAAAGAGATATCATATTTGAAAAATTAAAGGGATTAAGGCTTAATTTTAGATTAAATGTGACCAAGGATGCCGTAGCAGAGATCGTTCTAGATAAGGCTACTGGGAGTGTTTTAAGAGGTTCAGGAGATGGGAATTTGAATTTGAATATAGACACCAATGGGAAATTCGAAATGTATGGTAATCTTGTTGTCGATAATGGAGAGTATCAGTTTAAAAATATTATCAATAAGGATTTTATAGTTCAAAAGGGAGGAACTATAGTTTGGAATGGCAGTCCTTATGATGCTCGAGTAGATATCACTGCCATCAATTATACAAGAGCTAACCCTTCTGTATTGCTCGATGATGTTTCAGGTTCACGAAAGATTGATGTTGAATTATATACTATGATCTCTGGAAATTTGTCAGCGCCTAGCTTTGATTTTGATGTTAAAATTCCGAATGCGAGTTCCACTGTAGCGGGTGAGCTTGATTTTAAACTGAGAAACGAGGATGATAAATTAACACAGTTCTTTTCACTTTTGGCTACAGGTGCGTTTGCCCGAACAAGTAACAGTAGAACCAATTTTGATGGAAATGCGGCTATTGCCGGTACAATAGCCCAGAAAGCTTCTCAATTGCTATCTAATATCCTTGAAAGTCAGAATGAAAATTTCGAAGTGGGAGTTAGCTATGATATTGGTACACAAAGTAATGTACAGGACGTCATTACTGATGATCAGCTTGGTGTTGAAGTCTCAGGAAAAATTGCCAATAAAGTTACAGTTAGCGGAAAGGTAGGCGTTCCTGTAGGGTCAAATACCAATTCAAATGTAATTGGTGAGGTTGAAGTGATGATGCCTTTAAACAGGTCAGAAACTTTCCAAGCTAAAGTGTATAACAGGCAAAATGAAATACAGTTTACAGCAGAGGATGGAGAAGGTTATACGCAAGGAGTAGGTATTTCCTACAGATTTGATTTCTCTAATGGAAAAGAGTTTCTGGAGAAGTTAGGTCTGAAAAAGACGGCAGCGGAAAAAGAGATGACAAAAGTGCAACTAGATAGTGCTCGAGCAGAAAAAAAACTGATCAAACAGGAATTTAAGGAAGAAAAATCATCACCTGAAGAAATCAACTAGACTTCTGATGATCAAATAATTTTCACTTTCAGTACTAAATGTTGTTATCTATCCGAAGAAATTCGTTTTTTGTAGAAAAATCAATCTTGACAATTTAATAAGTACTATTTTTATTTCCGAAGTTTACCCCCCGGACTGATCAAATTATTAAATTAAACTCGATAAAACTCAGGATATGAATAAACAATCCTCTTTTGTGCCTTTAATGATCATTGCAGCCTTATTTTTTATTTTTGGTTTTGTAACCTGGATCAATGGTGCACTGATCCCCTTTATGAAAACGATTAATGAACTTACGGCAGCTCAGTCCTATCTGGTCGCATCGGCGTCTTATATTTCCTTTGTGGTAATGGCATTGCCATCCTCTGCAATTTTATCTAAAATAGGATATAGAAAGGGAATGTCTATAGGTCTGTTTGTGATGGCGATAGGAGCTTTGGTATTTATTCCGGCAGCAAATGCCAGAACGTATTGGATGTTTTTACTTGGAATTTTTATTCAAGGAGCGGGGATGACCTTGTTGCAAACAGCCTCTAATCCTTATGTGACGATACTTGGACCAATCGAGAGTGCAGCCAAAAGAATCTCAGTAATGGGAATTGCCAATAAGGTAGCCGGCGCATTGGGCTCCTTGATCTTTGGAGCTTTGTTACTTTCAGGAATTGATGAAGTAAATGAAAAGCTAAAAACCGTAAGTGGAGAGGAAAAAAATCAATTATTGGATACCATGGCTGATAGTGTATTTATGCCCTATTTGGTTATGGCTATCGTTTTAGCTGTTCTTGGGGTATTGATTAGAAAAGCACCCTTACCTCATGTTGAGGCGGAACCGATCAAGGAAGATCAGGAAGGGAAAACAGCAAAAACCAGTATTTTTCAATTTCCACAATTGATTTTGGGAGTAATCGCTTTGTTTATGTATGTAGGTGTTGAAGTGATTGCAGGAGATTCAATTATCGCTTATGGTCTTTCATTAGGTTTACCTGTTTCTCAAGCGAAATGGTTTACCACCTTCACCTTGTTTGCAATGGTTGGAACTTACGCTCTTGGAGTGATTTTAATTCCTAAATACCTGAGTCAGACTTTGGCTTTAAGAATTAGTGGTGTGCTCGGTGTTATATTAAGTTTGGTTATTGTGAATACTAGCGGTTTTACTTCTGTACTATTGGTGGCTTCTTTAGGTATTGCCAATGCTTTGGTATGGCCTGCAATTTGGCCTTTGGCAATTGACGGACTCGGAAAATTCACAAAAACAGGCGCTGCTTTTTTGATCATGGCTATATCAGGGGGAGCCATTTTGGTTTATTTATATGGCCAACTTGTTGACTATTTAAAAGAGGTCTATCTGGCCGAAGGAATGGAAGAGGTCTTGGCTACTTCACAATCGGCAAATCAGGGATACTGGATTCTATTACCATGCTATCTTATGATTTTGTTCTACGCAATAAAGGGGCATAAAATTAAATCATGGAGTTAAAAAAAGGAATGACTTTACATTCCCTGTGATAATATACACAAATTTCAATTTTTTATTTGAGTAATTAGGCAAAATGGAACAGTCTGAGAAACTGTTCCATGCCTTACAAATTGAAATAGTTACCTTTTTAATTTGTATTTAGCCAAAGGGAAGCTATTTTTGAGGCTAAACAACAAAATCTGATTTGAGTACTTTTCTAATTTTCGCTATAATTGTTATATACTTTGGCCTGATCATGGCCATTTCTTATTTTACTTCGAGAAATAGAAGTGATGAATCTTTTTTTACGGGTGACCGAGAATCACCGTGGTTCCTGGTTGCTTTTGGCATGGTTGGAGCCGCTCTTTCAGGGGTAACCTTTGTTTCTGTTCCCGGAATGGTAGGGAACAACAGTTTTTATTTTTTTCAGTTTATATTGGGAAATGTTGTTGGTTATCTCTTTATTACCTTTGTACTGATCCCTTTGTATTATCGATTAAAATTAGTCTCTATTTACGGCTATTTAAATGATAGGTTCGGTAAGCGAACCTATAAAACAGGCTCCTTGTTTTTTCTTATTTCACAATCCTTTGGTGCGTCTCTAAGGTTATTGCTCGCTGCTAAAATTTTGCAATTTGCTTTTTTTGATAAATTACAAATTCCTTTTTTTCTTACAGTCATTATAATTTTGCTGTTGGTATGGCTCTATACGAACAAGTCCGGAATCAAGACGATTGTATGGACTGATACGATGCAAACCTTCTTTTTAATTCTTGCAGCTTTGGTGACTATTTATTCAATAACTACCGCAATGGATCTTTCTTTGGGAGAATCCGTAAATAAGGTAGTTGAACATGAGTATTTCAAGGTGTTTAACTGGGATAGTAAATCGGGTAGCAATTTCTATAAACAATTCATTGCTGGGATTTTTATTGCCATAGCTATGATGGGGCTTGATCAAAATATGATGCAAAAAACACTGACTTGTAAAAATCAGTGGGATGCTCAAAAGAATACTTTGACCTTTAGCTTAATTCTTGCTATGACACAATTTTTGTTTTTAGGATTAGGTATTTTACTTTACGTATATGCAGATAGTATTCAGGTTTCGCTGCCAATCGGCGAACAAGGTCAGTTTCTGGATACAGATACTTTATTTCCTAATCTGGCTATAAATCATTTAGGCCTTATTGCAGGTGTAAGTTTTTTGTTGGGAATCATTGCGGCCTCTTTTTCAAGTGTTGATTCAGCATTAACGGCACTAACGACATCTTTCACGTATGATTTTATGGATATATCGGAAAGATCCGGAAAGGAAAAGAAGAAGTTAAAGAACCGTGTTCTATTTGGATTTTCTGTGATCGTCTTTATTATTATTATGATTTTTTCGGGTAGCAGAGGCGATGTGATCTCCTTGATATTTAATGTGGCGGGTTATACTTATGGACCACTTTTGGGTCTGTTTTTATTCGGGATGTTCTCTTCTTTTTCAGTAAGGGATAAGTGGGTTCCCTTAATCTGTATAGTAGCGCCAATTTCCACTTATGTTCTGAGCATCTATCTGAAAAATAGTTTTAATTTCGATTTTGGATTTATCAGTATTGCAGTAAACGGCCTATTCACAATTATAGGGCTATTCATCATCAAACAAAAGAAATAATTATGATACCCGGATCAACAACAGAGCAGTCTTCAAATTATGATAATCTGGAAGAGATGAGTGTTAAGGATTTGCTTATCAACATGAATAATGAAGATAAGAAAGTGGCCGTAGCAGTCGAAAAATCGATTCCTCAAATAGAGCCTTTAGTCGAAGAAATTGTTAAGCGCTTTGCGTTAGGAGGCCGTCTTTTTTATATTGGAGCAGGAACTAGTGGTAGATTAGGAGTGCTTGATGCGTCTGAATGTCCACCAACTTACGGTGTTCCTGATCATTGGGTTATTGGCCTTATCGCAGGTGGCGACGGGGCGCTGCGTAAGGCGGTGGAAAATGCGGAAGATGATTTTCAACAGGCCTGGATTGATCTAAAAGCCTATGATATTAATTCAAAAGATACACTTATTGGAATTGCTGCTTCCGGAAGAACTCCCTATGTGATAGGTGGACTTAAAGAGGCCAACCTTAATGGAGTGTTAACAGGCTGTATTACGTGTAATGAAGGTTCTGGAGTTGCCAAAGAAGCTAGATTTCCTGTAGAAGTAGTCGTAGGATCAGAGTTTGTTACAGGAAGTACAAGAATGAAGTCAGGAACTGCTCAGAAATTAGTATTGAATATGATTTCTACTTCAGTAATGGTCAAACTCGGACGCATAAGAGGGAATAAAATGGTTGATATGCAGTTAACCAATGAAAAATTGGTGAAAAGAGGAACTCAAATGGTGGCAAATGAACTTGGGATTGAAAATGACTTGGCGGAGCGTTTGCTTTTAAAGTATCAAAGTGTTCGGTCAGCTATAGATCATTATCGAAAGGATAAGAAATAGGAAATTTAAATGGAAAACTCCAATGATCGATTAAGTATTGATTTTATGGAGAAATCACAATAGTTATCATGTCAGAAATAGAGAAACGATTCGGGTTGTTGGGTAAAAATATAGCTTACTCATTCTCAAAAAAACACTTTACTCAGAAGTTCCATTCTTTAGGGCTCAGTCAATACGAATATGTGAATTATGACCTGGATAAAATTGAGGATTTCAATAAAATGGTTTTAAAAGACCTGACTTTTTTAGGTGGACTTAATGTGACCATTCCCTATAAGCAAAGTGTTATGGGGTATCTTGATGAAATTGATGAGGAAGCAAAGCGTATTGGAGCGGTAAATACCATAAAAATACTGCCTGACAATAGGCTAAAAGGGTTTAATACCGATGCGTATGGTTTTGAGACTTCCCTCAGGTCCTGTTGGACAGGGAAGGAGCAGGGGGCGCTTATTTTGGGAACCGGAGGAGCTTCAAAAGCTGTAGCTCATGTGCTTAAAAAAATGGGTGTTTCTTTTCTTTTTGTTTCCAGGAGTAAAACTTCGGAGCACATGATTAGCTACAAAGAGGTTAGCAAGGAAATAATCAGGGAGCATGAAATGATTATCAATTGCAGTCCATTGGGTACTTTCCCTGATGTGAATGCAAAGCCGGATCTACCCTATGAATTCTTAACAGATCGGCATTTGCTCTATGACTTGATTTACAACCCTGAGCGTACGGCATTTCTTAAAATGGGAGAAAATGCGGGAGCAATTATTTCGAATGGTCAGTCAATGCTGAGGCATCAAGCTGACAAATCCTGGGATATTTGGAACTCTTAGGATAGCAGTCGGATAAGCAATTAAAATTTAGACATCTTATTTTTAACATAGTTTTGCACTTTGCTAGGCTATTAGTATCTTTCAACACTTTTTTAAAGTAAATTTTAGGAACCTTAAACATGAAATAATGTTAGACGAAAATAATGATCAGTTATCATCAGAATTAACAGGAGACGATGCAAGTAAGAAAAATGAAGAAACTCCCGCAAAACCAACGAAAAAGGAAAGTGTTTTAGACGATAATCAGAAAGAAGATGCTGTAGCCGAGAGCGCAGTAGTGAATGAGGATAAAAAAGATCAGCCGGAAACTGTTGAGGAGACCCCTGTTGTAGAAGCAGCAAAAGAAGATGAAATAACAGAGATCAAAGAAGTCGAGTCGGAAGTGGCTGTCAAGGGGGAGTCTGAAGATAAAGAGAAAAGCATAAAAACAGACCCGGTATTAGATGAAAAAGAACCTGGTAAAACTGAGCAGGAAGCCGCTGAGAAAGAAGTCAAAGGAGCGAAGAAGTTACCTGAGTTTGACTTAGCTACTTTATCGTTGGAGGGAATTGTTGAGCTGGGCAAAAAGCTTTTGGATGAATTTGAGATCCAGGAGGTCAAGAATCATATTGAAAATTTAAAAACGGAATTTCAGAAGAAGTTCAAGGCTTTTTTGGCAGAACAAAAGGAAGCCTTTGTAAAAGCTGGTGGGGAAGAGGCAGATTTCTTTTATTCTGAGCCCTTGAAAAACAAATTTGATGAACTTATAAGTGTTTATAAAAGAAAACGACAGCAATTTTACAGAGACATTGAAAGAGTTCAGAAGGAAAACCTGGAGTTAAAATTAAACCTTATCGACGAACTGAAGAGCTTAATCGATAATGCGGAAGCTTCTACCATGTATAAGAATTTTAGAAACCTGGAAGATAAATGGAAGGCTATTGGGCAGATTCCGCATGCTAAATACAATGATGTTTGGCGAACATACCATCACCATGTAGAAAGATTCTATGACCTGCTTCATTTGAATAATGATTTTAGAGACCTGGATTTCAAGCATAATTTGGAGGAAAAATCAAAACTAATTGAAAAGGCTGAAACGCTCGCCTCTGAAGAAGATGTAAATCACGCATTCAAAGAATTGCAGATTTTGCATAAAATGTGGAAGGAAGATATTGGTCCTGTGGCCCGTGAATTAAGAGAAGAGGTTTGGCATAGATTTAGTGAAGCCACCAAAAAGATTCATAAAAAAAGACATGAGTTTCAGGAAAAACTTGATGAAAAATTCAAAGCAAATGTGGGTCTTAAAATTGCAGTTATTGACAAGATCAAAGAGATTGATGCCACAAAGAATCAGAGTCATAAAGACTGGCAGGCTAGTATTAAAAATCTCGAAGCGCTGAGAGATGAATTTTTTGCTATAGGCAAGGTGCCAAAATCCAAGAACGAGGAAATATGGCAACTTTTTAGAGAAGCGACCCGAAGTTTTAATGTTGAAAAAAATAATTTTTATAAAAGCATAAAAAAGGATCAGTCGGAAAACTTAAAGAAGAAGCTAATTTTGGTTGAGCAAGCAGAGACCTTAAAAGATAGCGAAGACGGGGATGCGGTGACGGAGGTATTTAAAAAGATACAATCAGAATGGAAGAAAATCGGTCATGTACCAAGGAGAGATTCTGACAAAATATGGAAACGATTTAAAGATGCCTGTAATCACTATTTTGATAAATTACACAATAAGCAAAATGACCTGGATAAGGATCAATCTGCTGTGATCGAAAAGAAAAAGGAATTTATGGATTCCCTTAAAGCGGAGATTGAAAAAGGGAAGGAACTAACGCTTGAATTTGTTCAAAAAGGTCAAGAAGAATGGCGTGCTCTTGGGATTTTACCTCATAAAGTGAAGCATTTAGATATAAAATTCAATAAATTGCTTGACAGTGCTTATAAGAAGCTAAATATTGACAAAGATGAAGCTTCATTCTTAAGGTTTAAAAGTTCAGTTGATGGTTTACTGGATCAAAATAACGTAAGAAAACTGGATAGCGAACAATTGTTTATAAGAAGAAAGATTGATGAGATCACAAAGGAAATCAAACAGCTAGAGAATAATATTAGCTTTATTTCTAATGCAAGTGCAGATAATCCTTTGGTAAAGAATGTCTATAAGAATATCGAGGAATATAAAAAGTCCTTAGAGATTTGGAAAAGGAAGATTAATTATATGAAGAAATTGGAATATTAAAAACAAAAATCCCGCAATATTGCGGGATTTTTTTTGCCAGTGAAGCATTTAATGATCAAAGTCCTCTGCTTTGTATCCGTCAAGTATAATTACAGGTTAGAATAAACCAAAGCTATTGCTATATTTGTAATCCAAAAAAATGAGTTTAAAGAGTTCTTCCATAAAAAATAAAATTAAAAGAAGCGAAATATGTCAGATGATAAAAAAGTGATATTCTCCATGTCTGGAGTAAGTAAATCTTATCAAGGAGCCAATAAACAGGTCCTTAAGAATATTTATTTAAGTTTTTTCTATGGTGCAAAGATTGGAATACTTGGTCTTAACGGGTCTGGAAAATCCACATTGCTAAAGATCATCGCCGGTTTAGAGAAAAATTACCAAGGGGATGTTGTGTTTGCCCCAAATTATTCTGTTGGTTACCTGGCTCAAGAGCCAATTCTGGACGATAGTAAAACTGTTATGGACATTGTAAAAGAAGGAGTGGCAGAAACAGTTGCTATCTTGGATGAATACAATAAGATCAATGATATGTTTGGTTTAGAAGAAGTCTATTCTGATGCCGATAAAATGGAGAAATTAATGGCTCAACAAGCTGAGCTCCAAGACAAGATTGATGCTCAAAATGCTTGGGAGCTTGATACTAAACTGGAGATTGCCATGGATGCTTTGAGAACACCTAATGGTGATGCGCTTGTTAAGAACCTTTCTGGAGGAGAAAGAAGAAGGGTGGCACTGTGTAGATTGTTATTGCAGCAGCCAGATGTTTTATTACTGGATGAGCCCACTAACCACCTTGATGCTGAATCAGTTCACTGGTTGGAGCATCATCTTGCTCAATACCAAGGAACTGTTATTGCTGTAACCCATGACCGTTACTTTCTTGACAATGTGGCCGGTTGGATCCTTGAGTTGGATAGAGGAGAAGGAATTCCATGGAAAGGGAACTATTCCTCCTGGTTGGAACAAAAGTCAGAGCGCTTGGCGAAAGAGGAGAAAACCGCTTCTAAAAGACAAAAGACGTTGCAACGTGAGTTGGAATGGGTAAAAATGGCACCAAAGGGAAGGCATGCTAAATCCAAAGCAAGGTTATCCAATTATGACAAATTGATGAGCCAAGACCAGAACCAGAAAGAAGAGAAGCTTGAAATTTATATTCCTAACGGACCTCGATTGGGGAATAATGTCATTGATGCTGTTGGGGTTTCCAAGGCTTTTGGTGATAAATTATTATATGATAACCTCAATTTTAAGCTGCCTCCGAATGGTATTGTAGGTATTATTGGCCCTAACGGAGCCGGTAAGACAACTATTTTTAAAATGATCATGGGAGAGGAAAAACCTGATAAAGGTGAATTCAAAGTTGGGGACACCGCTAAAGTAGCTTATGTAGATCAGAGCCATTCGAATATAGATCCTGAAAAATCGATTTGGCAAAATTTTTCAGATGAGCAGGAGCTCATGATGATGGGGGGTAAAATGGTAAATTCAAGGGCGTATCTTGGCCGTTTTAATTATAGTGGATCGGAACAAAACAAAAAGGTTTCAACCTTGTCAGGAGGAGAAAGAAATAGATTGCATCTGGCAATGACGCTAAGGGAAGAAGGCAATGTGTTACTTTTAGATGAGCCTACTAATGATTTGGATGTAAACACCTTAAGGGCATTAGAAGAAGGGCTTGAGAACTTTGCAGGATGTGCGGTTATCATCTCACATGACAGGTGGTTCCTTGACAGAGTCTGTACACATATTCTTGCATTTGAAGGTGATTCTGAGGTCTACTATTTTGAAGGAAGTTTTTCTGAATATGAAGAGAACAAGAAGAAACGACTGGGAGGAGATATGATCCCAAAAAGAATCAAGTATAAAAAACTGATTCGTTGATCTAAAATGAATTCAAAAGTAAAAAACATAAAAAAGATATTACTGTCTGATAACTGGTACACACTCAATAAGGTTGTGTTTGATTATAAAACGCCAAGTGGACAATGGGAGGAGCAGGCAAGAGAATCGTATGATCGTGGAAACGGAGCAGTCGTTTTGTTGTATAACAAACAGAAACAAACTGTAATTCTTATTTCGCAATTCAGGATGCCGACCTATTTGAATGGCAATGAAACAGGAATAATGATCGAGGCCACTGCCGGACTTTTGGATGGGGATGACCCCGAAACATGCGTCATTAAGGAAGCAGAGGAAGAATCAGGATTTAGGGTAAAAAAGGTTGAAAAGGTTTTTGAGGCCTATATGTCACCAGGTGCCGTTACTGAAATTCTTCATTTTTATATAGCCGAGTATCAAGATACGGACAAGGTCAGTGAAGGAGGAGGACTGGCTGCTGAACAAGAGGATATTACCGTCATGGAAGTAGATTTTGAAAAGGCCTTGGATATGGTCTATAAAGGAGAAATCAAGGATGCTAAAACCATAATGCTTCTTCAACATTTAAAGATCAATAAAGCATTGAAATAAAAATTGTTAAACTATTTTATTTCAGTGCTTTACGTCTTTTAATATCTAATTTAGAATTACGCTTTAGTAAAATTTTTGATTTTAGCTTCAAGATGATCAAGATACATCATGTGACTTTGCAAATCATTCAGGATATGCGACTTTGATGTTTCAAATTTGTCCTTCATTTTTGAGAAAAGTTCCTGATAATAGTCTACACCTTCTTTCATGTTATGCGTAAAGGACAAAAGATATTTTTCTTGCCTTTTATTGAGTTCCCCTTGAGTTTCCTCAATTTTACCTTTTAGGTGATCTGCATATAATTTCAACTCTTTTAAAAACATATGAGGTCTGGTTTTATGGGATATCAAATCGATCCTTCCATAAATATGATCTGTAATTTCCTTGAGACTCATTGTTCTAGAAAAATAGGCCATATTGGGTCCAGGACATACAGCAACGCCTTTTGCCGGCCTTTCGGTCTTCATTCCGTGAATTTGTTCGGTGGCCGCTCCAAGACCCATGCAAAGGCAGGATTTTTCTACAATGCTTTGAAACTTGCTTTTGTAAGTGCTTGGTGATACATCTTCCTTATTGAGTTCTTTGATTTTATTTCTTTGGTATTGACGAGAAGCTGTACACATTGTCTTTTCTGAATATTCATTGTTCAACGCAA
Organism: uncultured Flavobacteriaceae bacterium; assembly: GCA_905479625.1. Lineage (GTDB taxonomy): Bacteria > Bacteroidota > Bacteroidia > Flavobacteriales > Flavobacteriaceae > Lutimonas. Next base: position 41,186 of record CAJQNF010000065.1, read on the forward strand.
GAAATTCTTTTGGACATGGGCTACCTGGCCTTCCCGATTCGATCTTTTTATCTTTTTCCATGTCCTTGGAGTTTCCTCTAAGGTTATTAAAAGGAACTCCTAAAGGTGAAATATTGCTAAGGTAAAGATCTTTTTCAGTGGCCTGAGATAATTTATTTAACGTGGCATCGTCAACCGTTGTAGCCTCTGGAACTAAAAGAAAAGGGCTTCCCCATCCTACAGAATCTATACCGTAGTTTTGAATCAGAAATTGATGTTCTTCCTTGGTTCCGACACCTCCCTGCGCCGTAATTTTCAATTCGAGTTTCGCGGCAGGTTGAGTTTTGTTTCTATCAGCCAAAGCAGTATGCAATATGCTGTGAACCGTCTCGATTAAGTCTTGCTTATTGTCTTTGAATTCCTGAAGGATAGGACCCATTAAAAAACCCTCAGTTGCAAAGGCATGACCCCCGCAATTCAAGCCTGACTCAATTCTGTATTCAGATACCCAAAGGCCTTTTTTTGCAAGAAATTTACCCTGGATCAAGGCAGATCTGTAGTCACTCACTTTGATCACAATCTTCTTTTTTATATATCCTTTCTTATCTGGATAGAAATCATCAAAATTTTCCATGTAGCTATACAGTCTCGGGTTCATCCCAGCTGATAAGATTAATGAAGATTCCAGATTACTTTGTGCAAAGCCTCTCAAAGCTGCATGGGCATCATTATATTCATTAGATAGTTTTTCACCTTCTTTATAATTGACTTTATCTAATTTCGTCATGATATTCACATCGATACTTCCCATAGTAAGATGCTGGTCTGCCCAATTTCGGATCTCGGTCCAGGTAGTGTTTCCGGAAGTGAGTTCTGTAAATTTTTGTTTTATAGCAGAAGTATCAGGTAACATGTTGAAGTAAGTTTTGATCTCCTGACCGGTTTCCATGGTGGAATCTTTGATCTGTTTAAACTTCTTTTCAGCAAGTTCTTGCATTAAATTCAAGTATGACGTGATCCGTTTTGCTCTGAAATCTTCTATTTTGTTAGTGATAGCCTGATAGGGTATTTCAAATTTTTCACAATAGGTCTTCCTGAGGTTTTCGATAAGTACATCATCTACAATCGAAACGACAGAATCCATTCCGTAAGGTGAAACTTTCAAAGGTGTATCCAGCGTGAATCCAGTGCCCATTACCGGGATATGAAAAGTGTGCTTTGTATGCATATCTGATTTTTAGTAGTTTGTTTTTGGTATTAATGATGATTTCTGATTTAAATGTAATACATCAGTATCTCAGCAATCTACAAAAGTAAAAATCGAACATTCATATTAGTTGATATAAGTCATGTTTGCCATATTAATATCAACAATTTAAGAAAGGGTAAAAAAAAACCTATCCTGTGGGATAGGTTTAGAAACATTAAAAAAATTAAAGACAACTATTAAATGGTCTTGACATTTACTGCATTTAATCCTTTTTTACCTTCTTTTAGATCGAATTCAACGGCATCTCCTTCTTTCACTTTGTCAATTAAACCAGAAATGTGAACGAAATGCTCGGTGTTTGATCCGTCTTCAGTAACGAATCCATAACCTTTGGATTCATTGAAAAATTTTACAGTTCCTTGTGGCATTGTATTAGATTATAATTTATAAATCAAAGATAATATTATTTTCTAAATTTTCTAAATGTGCATTTAATTACATGATTTAGAAGCTGCTAAGAAACCAAAGGCTAAATAAAACAAGAAAAATAATTCCCAAATAACTGAGAAAACTCAAATATTTTGAAGGTCTGGCATGAACAGGCATATGCTTCCCTTTGACCAAAACAAAATTAGCTATGGCATAGAAGGGACCCGTTAAAAAAGAGAGAATTGTAGCGATCTTTACAAAAGTGATCATACTTGTTTTAAAATAACTTAGAATGATCATAGTGCCGAGGCTAAGAAGAAAGATCCAAATAAGGTAAAAGCGCTTATGCTTTTTGCCCATGAGTAATTCGCTGGTTTTTGCCATTGCTCTTGGGGAGGCGTCCAGGGTCGTCAGGGTTGTGCTAAACATGGTTGTAAAAGCTGCAATCCCAATAAAAACGGCAGCTCCCTTTCCAAGATTGCTAGTGTACAGGCCAATGAGTTGCTGGGCAAAAGCACTGGCGCCCGTGCTTATTTCTTCAGCAGAGTGGTACATCACAAGTGCTCCAAGTGTCATAAAACAAATTCCCAGAAACACGGTCGTGATATAGCCAACATTGAAATCAGTTAACGCTTTTTTTGTACTAAATCCATCTTTGGACGCTTTGTTTTTTTCCAGGGTCCAAAGAGAGTGCCATGTTGAAACATCCAGAGGAGCAGGCATCCAGCCCAGAAACGCGATAAGAAATGCGATTTCAACCGTTCCTTTAGGAATTTGAGGCAGTAATGAATAAGAGTGATCTGCCTTGAAAATAGCGATGAGTACTGCAATGACAGTGCTAAGGGCCAGGACAGAAATAATTATTTTCATTCCATGGTCAAGGATCTTGTATTTGCCCAAAAGCAAAATTAATAAGCAAATCACTGTGATGACCAGACTCCAGATACTCAGGTTGGGAGTGATTCCAAAAAGATTATGGGCCAATCCTGCTGTTACAATAGTGACAGCGGCCTGTATGGTAAACATCGTTAAAAAAGTAAGTAAAAAGTAGAGGATCAACACCCATTGCCCAAGTTTTTTATAGCCATCAATAAGGCTCTCACCAGTTGCTGTTGCATATCTCGGTCCGTATTGGAAAAAAGGATATTTAAAAATATTGACTAGAAGCAGGGCCCAAAGCAATCCAAAACCAAAGTCAGCTCCGGCTCTTGTTGATTGGACCAAATGAGAAACACCTATAGCGGCACCGGCAAAAAGCAAACCGGGTCCCAGGTTTTTGAAAGCTATAAACACCTTTCGGTTCATGAATCAATAAATTTATTTAGTTGTAATGATCTCTGCGAGTAATTTTTTCGCTCTCAATAGCTTAACCTTTATGTTGGTCATCGGTTCATTGAGTTGAGCAGCCATTTCCTTATAACTCAATTCCTGAAAATACCTGAGATTGATCACTTCCTGGTAATGAGGTTTAAGCTGAAGAATATAGGCTTTCAATTGGGCAAGATTTTGTTCCTGAATAAGTTTATCTGAAGGAGATGGATCTTCGTCAACGATACGATGCAGTTCTGCATGGTTCTTATTGATTGAAATGGTCTCTGTTTTTGACTTTCTTAAATGATCAATATAGAGGTTGCTGGCAATGGTAAAAAGCCAGGTGTTAAATTGAAAATTTTCATCAAAGCTGTCAATTTTGTCAAAGGCTTTTGCAAAGGCTTTAATTGTGATATCCTCCGATTCATCTTCATTTTGACATTTGTTGAATTGAAAATGATATACATCCTTCCAATATAAATTTAAGAGATCATTGAAAGCTTTTTGGTCTCCTTTTTTTGCTTGACCAATTAATAAACTGATATCTTTTGTGTCGCTCATGTACTGATTACCAATGTTTAGGCGGGGATATAATATTTTTTAAAAATATATATAACTGTATAAATATAATTGAAATTTCATACAAAGGTCCAAAAGCGATTAAATCTTTTTCATTTAACCTGTTAGCTGTTTTATTAATCGTGCCATACCAAAAAATCAGCCTGATTAAAAACAGCGGTATAATTATAAAAGTAAATGTTTCTGTTAGCAGGGAAGTCAACAGCAAAGCATACAGAGAGAATTGAGAGAAAAAGAACAAACTCAGTAGGAATTTTGTTTCAAACCTATAATGGGTTGCAGTTGTGATATGCCTTCTTTTCTGCCTGATCCATTGCTTTAAATGAGTATGTGGTTTGGATAGTGTGAAGGATTCCTTATGGTCGCAAATTGAAGTATTAGTGTGACTTGCTATTTGCGAAACAAATAGATCATCATCTCCTGATTTTATATGGGCATGTTCATTAAAGCCTCCTGCTTTAATAAAGGCTTCCTTTTTATAGGCTAAATTCCTGCCCACCCCCATATAGGGTTTTCCATTAAGGGCATAGGAAAAATATTGAAGGGCAGTCAATAAGGTTTCAAACCTGATCAGTTTATTTAAAAATGAGTTATTTGTTTTTTCATAAGCCCCATAGCCCAATACGATAGCTGTTTTTTCCGAAAAATAAGCTGACATATGAGAAATCCATCGTTTGCTGGCAGGTTGGCAATCTGCGTCAGTAAGCAGTAAATATGGGTATTGAGCTGCTAGAATACCTTCTGCCAAAGCCGTTTTTTTTCCGTTGGAATCACGCTTTTTAATGGGGATAATCGTGACCTTGAAAGCTGAATTGAGATGCGCTTTCTCAAATGCAAGCATTTCATTCAAGGTCTTGTCGGTTGAGGCATCATCAATTAAAATAATTTCAAATGATGTATGGTCCTGTAGCGCTAAACTAGGAAGTATTTTTTTTAAATTTTCCGCTTCATTTTTTGCACATACAACTACACTTACAGAAAAGGTAGGTGTTAAGTTGATGGCTTGTTGATATGAAGTGTATTTCCTGAAAAGGAAAAGATAGAAATAAGATTGTACTATAAAAACGAGACTAAATGCGATCAGCAGTAACATTGAGTCTTAAGAAATGCTCTTTGCTGTTAAGTTCTCTTCTTTATTCTCAAGATTTGTCTCACAGCTTCCTTCTTTACCGCATCCACATGTAATTCCTTCAGCTTTTAGCCTGACATTACTTCCTGCACAGGTTCCGTCAAACTCTCCGTCTTTCTTAGCCCAGATTTTTATTGCGATACCTGCAAACCCAAGACCTAATAAAATAATACTTAACAATAGAAGTTTCATATCCAACAAATTATGCTGCAAAATTAATCATTTATTACAGGAATGAAAAACAAAACCCAACTTTTGTGTGATTTGAATAACAGGTCAGGAGGTCTATTTTTGTAATCTTTGTAGAAAAAGATCAGTATCTTGTTTAAACTCATCTGTAGTAAACGTCAGATCAGATTTACACTTACTTTTCAAGGTTTTGACATCATTATCCCATTGATTTCCATCAAAATAGGAGAGGCCTTTAAAATCTCTAACCTTGTATAATGATTTTTCGCCATAGCAGGTTCCCAGATACACATAGGCCATTTTTTGCTCGAACGCCCATTTGATCACACTGAACATCATCCATTTGCCAAGCGCATAGGTTTGGTATTCCAAATCAAAAAAAGCAAACCAGTAATGAAGTGTTCCATTTTCTATGATACTGATCACATAGCCCGCAGTTTTTTCTGCTATTTTAAAATGAAAAACATGGCTGATGCTTTTTGCACTCAAGATATAGTCAAGACGTTTCATACTGATGGGCTCACTGAATCTTTTGTTGGCAAAGTCAATACAATAAGACTTGAAATGGGAGTCATTCAGATTGAAATCCTTCACTGGAATGACCTCAAAAGAAGGGTGTAAAGTCTCCATTTTTCTGACAACTCTTCTGTTTTCTGAAGATTCCTTAAAAAGCGACAGATCAATTCTTAAGCTTCTGGCTAAATAATAAGTTTCCTCCTGGAGTTGAACATTATTTGAGTAAGGTAAAAATCCTTGCGCATAAATTTCAGGAAGTTCACTTTGATCTTCCTTAATGCAATAGGTCGCGTAATTAAAAGTATACGTCTTATAATCCACAAAACTTTCTGATCTGAATATCTTCATAGGTAGCATTGGTCAATAAAAAACCCATCAAAAATAGCTTTTTGATGGGTAAAAATAACATTTATTCTCTAAGATTCCTTGACCAGTTCACTTTGTACGTTAGATGGTACGGGTTCAAAGGAGGCAAACTTAGTGCTAAAAGTTGCGCGCCCTTGAGTCTGCGATCGAAGACTAGTAGAGTATTTATACATTTCCGCTTCCGGAACTTTGGATTTTATGATCTGATGTTTACCATCACTGTCCATTCCCATAATAATAGATCTTCTTGATTGTAAATCTGTCATCACGTTACCCAACAATTCTTCTGGAACTTTGACTTCAAGATCAAGTATGGGTTCGAGGAGTTTAGGTTTGGCATCCAGGAAGGCAGCTTTAAAAGCATGAGCTCCTGCTATCTTAAAGGAAATATCATTAGAATCTACAGAGTGCATTTTCCCATCGAAAACCATCACTCTGATATCTCTGGCATAAGAGCCCGTCAAAGGACCTTCCTCCATGACTTCAAGAATTCCTTTCATAATAGCAGGCAGATAACGCGTGTCAATGACGCCACCGGTAATGCAATTATAAAAAACCAATTTTCCGCCCCACTTCAGATCAATTTCTTCTTTTCCTCTTATATTGAATCCTTCAGGTTCTTCCATACCTTCATACCAGGGCTCAATTTTTAAATGAACTTCTCCAAATTGCCCAGAACCACCGGATTGCTTTTTGTGTTTGTAACTTTGAGTTGCGGCCCGTTGTATGGTTTCCCTGTAGGCAATGCGCGGTTGGTTAAAAACAGCTTTTATTCCATAAATATGTTGAAGGGTCCAGTTAAGTGTTGCCAAATGTAATTCCCCTTGACAGGATAAGATCTGTTGCTTTAATTCATTACTGAATTTGATCTCTATTGTCGGATCCTGGCTATGGATTTTCTTAAGTACTTCATTTAATTTTTCCTCATCCTTTTTGTCTTCCGCTTCAATAGCTTTTCTAATTCTGGGTTGTGGAAAAATAATTGGTTTTATGGTAATTTCATGTTTAACTGAACTCAATGTGTCATTGGTTTCAGTGTTTTTAAGTTTTAAGGTTGCTCCAATATCACCGGCAGTAAGTTTGTCAACAGAATGTCTTTTTTTGCCATCCATGATATACAATTGATTTAGACTTTCGATTTCTTCATTTCTGGAATTCTTAAGCCTGTCGTTTTGATTTACTTCACCAGATTTAACCTTGAAAAAAGTGATCTGTCCTAAATTGGGTTCGTGGAAAGTTTTAAAAATAAAAAGAGCCGTTGGTTCATCTGCTTTGCAAAATACTTCATTACCCTGAAGACTTTGCTCCGGCTTAAGATCCGCTGCGGCTGGGGCCACGTTGTCAATAAAGCCCATTAAGCGCCCTGTGCCCATATCGTTTAAAGCGGAAACACAAAATACTGGAAAAATTTCATGATGCAGCATACCCTTTTGTATCCCTTTTCTCATTTCGTCTTCATTCAATGTCCCTTTGTCGAAATAGAGTTCCATCAATTCTTCATCATTCTCAGCCGCTTTTTCCACTAATTCATTATGAAGGAAATCAGCTGTTTCTTTTTCAGTTTCAGGAATGTCCAGTTTTTCTGGTTTACCACCTTCGGGTTTAAACTTATACATTTTCATTTTTAAGACATCAATAATACATTGTGCCCCATCCATGACAACAGGATATTGAATCTTAATGGCATTGTTTCCTACAAGGTTGACAATACTTTGATAGCTTGCGTCAAAATTAGCCTGTGGATGATCGATCTGATTGATGACAAATAATGTAGGTCGGCTGAATTTGTTGATGTACTGCCAAATGATCTCTGTTCCCACTTCAACCCCTTGCTGAGCATTGATAACAGTCACTAAGGAATCAGCAACTCTCATTGTTGATGCAATTTCTCCTATAAAATCATCTAAGCCCGGCGTGTCAATAATATTGATTTTGTAATTTCTCCATTCTGTATGAAGTGGCGTAGCGAATATGGAGGTTTCCCTTTCTTGTTCAATCTCGTGATAATCGGCAATAGTATTTTTGTCCTCCACGGTTCCACGTCGATTGATCAGTCCGGCTTCAAATAACATAGTTTCGGCAAGTGTGGTCTTGCCGCTGTTATGGGCGCCAACAAATGCAACATTTTTGATGTGTTTTTCGTCATATATTTTCATGGAATTTGTCTTTAGAAGTTCTTTTGTATAAAGTTAAGAAAATATACGACAAGTATTTTATGACTTATGTTAGGTCTTATAAGTTAATTTTACGTTCGTATTAAAATTTTCGAAGAGGACCCAATTCTGAGTCGTTAAAGCAGAGAAGACAAGGGTCTAAATGATATTAACTTCCATTTCAAGATCAATTTCAAATTCCTGTGAAACCGTTTTTTGAATGGTTCTTGCTAATGCCAATATATCCTTACCCTGCGCATTTTTATAGTTTACAAGAACAAGCGCCTGATTTTTATGCACCCCAGCATCGCCAAATCGCTTCCCTTTAAATCCGCATTTTTCTACCAACCATCCGGCGGGAACTTTGATCTGCTCTTCAGACAATGCATAATGAGGTATATTGGGATGCATGGTCTGTAATTTTAGGAAATGAATTGTTGAGATCACAGGATTTTTAAAAAAACTACCACTGTTGCCAATTTCTTTAGGATCCGGTAATTTGGATTGTCGAATGGCAATAACAGCTCTGGAAATATCATTTATCCCTGGATCAACTATATTGGCTATTTTTAGTTGCTCCTTAATAGCCCCATAGTCATCATTAATTTTATGATTTTTGGCGGTAAGTTTAAAGGTGACGTTAAGAATGATAAATTGGCCCTTTAAGGTATTTTTAAATACAGATTCGCGGTAACCAAAGGCACAGTCGTCTGTAGTAAAATTACGAATTTCACCACTGCTGATCTCCATGGCCTCCAGAGATTCAAAACAATCTTTTATTTCCACCCCGTAGGCACCAATATTTTGCATAGGAGAAGTACCGACATTTCCCGGAATAAGGGAGAGGTTCTCCAGACCTCCAAAGTTTTTTTCAAGACACCAGCAAACAAACTCATGCCAATTTTCTCCGGCCTGAGCCTTTATCCAAACTGAATCTCGATTTTTGTCGATGATCTCGATACCTTTTGTATTCAGATAGATCACTGGTTTGTCGATATCCTGAGTAAGTAGAATATTACTTCCTCCACTCAGAATAAACAAGTCTTTATGACTCGATACGATCTCTTCTAAGGTCTCTAATGAGGTGACTTCCAAAAACTGTTTCGCAGTAGCGGCAATGCCGAAGGTGTTTAAGGTTCGAAGAGATATATTTTTCTGAAACATTAATTCGGGTATTGTTCTAAAGCTAGTTTAAGTATTTCAACTGAACGCAGCAAACTTTCCTTTTTCAGTACATAAGCGATTCTGATCTGATTCTTACCGGAACCAGGAGTAGAATAGAATCCGCTGGCAGGTGCTACCATAATCGTTTCGCCCTTATCGTTGAATTCTTCAAGCATCCATTGGGCAAAATCATCGGCATCTTTGACAGGTAATTCTGCAATACAATAAAAGGCTCCTTTTGGTCTTGATACTTTTAAACCTTTGATTTCACTTAAGGCGCCGATCAATACCATTCTTCTTTCATCGTACTCTTCTATCACTTTTTGAAAATATTCAGGAGGAGTTTCCAATGCTGCTTCACTTGCGAGAAGGGCATAGGTTGGCGAACTAAGTCTGGCCTGTGCGTATTTCAAAGCTGTCTGAATAAGTGCCTTATTTTTTGAAACGATGCATCCAATGCGTGCGCCGCACATACTGTATCGTTTAGAGACAGAATCAATAATAATAGCATGCTCTTCTAAACCATCAAGGCTCATAATTGAATGATGCTTAATACCATCGTAAACAAATTCGCGATATACTTCGTCAGCAATTAAAAAAAGATCATGTTTTAATGCAAGATTCTTAAGTTTTTCCAACTCCTCTTTGGAATAAAGATAGCCTGTTGGATTTCCTGGGTTACAAATTAGGATGGCTTTGGTTTTTTTGCTGATCAGCTTTTCAAACTCTTCTATGGCAGGTAAGGCAAAATCATCATCTATACCGGAAACAATAGGCACAACGTTGATTCCATTGGCAACAGAAAACCCATTGTAATTCGCGTAAAAAGGTTCGGGAATGATAATCTCGTCCCCAAAATCAGTGATACTGCCTAAAGCAAACAGGAGCGCCTCTGAACCGCCTGTGGTGACTATGATGTCTTTTTCAGTGACATCAATATTATTTTGTCTGTAATATGTACTTAGCTTTTTTCGATATGCTTCAGATCCCTCGCTTCGGGCGTATGATAAAACTTTTATATCGTTCTCTTTTACAGCATTAAGTGCTGCCTGGGGAGTCTCAATGTCAGGTTGACCTATATTTAAATGATATACATTGATACCTCTTTTTTTAGCATCTTCGGCAAAAGGCACAAGCTTTCTTATAGGTGATTCAGGCATTTGTTGCCCTTTTAATGATATTCCTGGCATATTTACGGTGTTGAATGTAACTGCAAAATTGCGAAATATTATTTACTTTTTCCTGTTTAAGAGCTATTTTTTAAAGGATATTTAGTATCTTTATAAGTATAATTAATCTTAAAATACACTATTATGTCAAGTGATTCTAAATTGTTGTTAGGGCTCATCTTAGGTGCAGCGACAGGTGCGGTAGCAGGATTACTTCTTGCCCCGGCTTCCGGAAAAGAAACTCGAGAAAATCTTTCAGATAAAGCTGGAGAATTAAAGAGTGATCTGGATAAAAAATTTAATGAACTATCAAAAAAAATTAAGGATTTGGACAAGGAATCATTAAACGATTTTAAAGAAAAGTTTGGTGATGTTAAAGTTTCAGTCAAAGAAAAATTTGATCAGGTTTCTGCCAAGGTAAAAGACCTTGAAAAGGAATTATCTGAAAAGATTGAATCTATGAGAAAGGAATCCAAAACTGTGGAAGCCAATTCAATATAAATTAATATTGAAATAGGCTAATGATAGATTTGGTTAAAAAGTATGTTGAAAACAGAATTCAACTTGTTAAATTTAATTTTATTGGTGCCATTGCCAATGTAGCGGCTACATTGGTTAGCTCGTTTTTGTTGTTGGTCATGGGTATGTTGATTCTACTTATGTTCAGTATTTCATTGGCTTTTTGGCTCTCTACTTTTTTTGAAAGTGAGGTTATCGGATTTGCTTTAGTTGGTCTTTTTTACTTAATTGTGCTAGTGGTTTATGCCATGTTAGCTAAGGATCATGTTGAGTTGAAGATCAAAGATGAGATTGTACAGGCTGCGCTTGCAGATGACGATGAATTTAATGAATCCGTTGAATATGAAGAGTAGGTCAGGAGACAAGATTACCACGTTCAATGAATTGAACCTGGCAAAACAAAAATTGGCGAACACGATAAAGAAGCAAGAACAGGAATTTTTGGATAGTCCTTTGTTATCTATTGCGTCAACAATTTTTCAGGGTGGATCAGTAAGAAGTTCCCTCAAACATTCCATGGAATCGATTTCTCTTGAAAATTATAAAAGTGCGGCTATGAATCTGATCAGTACGGTACTTATGGCCAATAAAAAAACGCGTAAGTTTTTCGTAGGATTTATCATTGCCAAAGAGATGATTCCATTTATCCTTGATAAGGTAAATGAATATGTGAAAAAATAGCGACGGTTAGAGGTGATTGTCAAAAGCTAAATATTTCTTAAAATTATTGCCATCTCTCAATTTTATAGTACTTTGAATGGGCTATTGTATGTCCCAAGATGTTTAAAAAAGTAATTCTGTATCTTTTGTTTTTTAGTTATATGCTGTCCTCGCAAGCCCAGGGCAGGTTCAGAATATTAGATACAGCTAAGAAGAGTGAAAATGTGACTTTTTCTTTGGTCAACAATTTGATTGTGATCCCTGCAGAAATCAATGGTAAGAAGCTCAACTTTTTGCTAGATACGGGGATAAAAAAAACTATTCTTTTCAATCTTAAGTTTGAAGATTCTCTTCAGCTTCGAAATGTGAAAAAAATTCAGCTCAGGGGTTTAGGTGAAGGTGAGTCTATTGCTGCTTTGACATCCAACGGGAATTATTTCAAATTCAAAGGTATTGTCAATCCTGAACTCTCCCTATTTGCTATTACCGACGAACTGTTTGATCTTTCAGCCAAAATGGGTATGGATATCCATGGTATTATTGGAGGAGACTTGTTTCGAGATTTTGTAGTCAAGATCAATTATGGATCGGAAAAACTTACTTTTTACAATCCTGATTTCTATGAGGAGACCAATTGCCGTGGTTGCGAAACATTCCCTCTTGATTTTTATAATGCCAAGCCATTTATTGATGTGATCGTAGAGAATCATTTGGGAAAGGAAGTTTCGGTGAAATTACTAATTGATTCAGGTGGGGGTGATTCCCTATGGTTGTTTCCTCATTCAGATCCTGATATTTTGATCGGGGACAAATATTTTGATGATTTTCTTGGAAAAGGCCTTAATGGTAATATTCAAGGAAAAAGAAGTAGAATTAAAAAGTTAAAAATAGGAAGTTTTGAGTTTGAAGATGCCTCTGTTTCGTATCCTGATTCAACATCAATTTTGAGAGTACATGCCAATAAGGACAGAAATGGAACCTTAGGGGCGGGAATTCTAAAAAGGTTTCAGGTCATTATGGATTATCCAAACAGTCGCGTAACATTTAAGAAGAACCGCCGATTCTATAGTGAACCATTTCGTTATAATAAAAGTGGTATGGAGTTAATTTACGGAGGTGAAATGCTTGTGAAGGAAAATCGGTATCAAGGTCCTCTTCAAAATGAGAATAAGGGAGTATCCATAACAAATATTTTTTACACTTTTGGGCTAACGTATAAGCCTAGCTATAAAATATCATTGATAAGACCGGGCTCGCCTGCTCATTATGCAGGGTTGAGAGAAGATGATATTGTTTTAGAGATCAACGGAAAGGAAGCCTATAACATGAAAATGGAAGAAATTGTGTATATGCTGTCGCAAAAGGAGGATAAAAAAATTAAGTTACTGGTCGATAGGAAAGGACAGCACTTGAGGTATGAGTTTTATTTAAAAAGTATGTTGTAAAAAAAAAGCCCTTGAAGGGCTTTTTTTTAGTTTGATTCAGAAACGATGCTTTTCTTTTTTTTAAGTTCTCCTGCTTGTTGTTCGAGAACCCTACCTTTTACCTTTAAAACCAAAGTTGGTTCATAAGCATTGGAGGTTATCGTAACAGTTTTTGAGAAAGGTCCAATTCTGTTAGTTGCATATTTAACTTTAATTTCACCGCTCTCACCTGGCATGATGGGCTCCTCAGGTTTTGTAGGAACAGTACAGCCACAACTACCTTTAACGTTTGTTATGATCAACGGGGATTTACCCACATTTTTGAATTTAAAAACTCTGTTACCATCCGAATTTGCAGCAATTTCTCCATAATCAATTACATCGCTTTCAAATTCAAAAACAGGTCCTGTATAATCTTTTCTAATTTCTTCTTTGGTTTGTCCATTCACTGAGAATGACATTACGCCGATAAATAATAAAACCAATATTTTTTTCATGATAAATAATTTGATCCAAAATTAATACATTTTCGAATAAATCTAACTTTAATTGGACGAATTTATTGCTTAAAATTGTAATTTTGCACACTATTTGACAAAAATTTAACATATGAATATCCCAGCAAAATACAATTCGCAATCGGTAGAGGAAAAATGGTATGCGTACTGGATGGAAAATAATTATTTTCACTCAGAACCAGATGAACGCGAGGCCTATACCATAGTGATTCCTCCGCCAAATGTGACAGGGGTATTGCATATGGGCCATATGCTAAATAATACCATTCAGGATGTGTTGATACGCCGTAAGCGGATGCAGGGGTATAATGCATGCTGGGTTCCCGGAACCGATCATGCTTCCATAGCAACTGAAGCCAAAGTAGTTGCCAAGTTAAAGGAAGAAGGAATTGAAAAATCAGACCTAAGTAGAGAAGAGTTTATAGCCCATGCCTGGGAATGGACCGAAAAACACGGTGGGCTTATTTTAGAGCAATTGAAAAAACTGGGAGCTTCTTGTGATTGGGAAAGGACAAAGTTTACAATGGATGAAGACCTTAACCGATCGGTCAATAAGATTTTTAAAGATTTACATGAAAAGGGATTGATCTATAAAGGCTACCGAATGGTAAACTGGGATCCTGAAGCCAAAACAACCCTTAGTGACGAGGAGGTAATCCATATAGAAAAACCAGGTAAGTTGTACTATGTCAATTATGCTATTGAAGGAAGTGACGAAGTAATTCAAATTGCAACGACCAGGCCTGAGACGATCTTGGGAGATACAGCCATATGCGTTCATCCTGATGATGAAAGATTTACTCATTTGAAAGGTAAGAGGGCGATTGTGCCAATTGTTGGACGAGCCATTCCCATCATTGAAGATGCTTATGTTGATGTTGAATTCGGAACCGGAAGTTTGAAGATCACTCCGGCACATGACCCTAATGATAAGCTTATTGGGGAAAAACATCAATTAGAGGTGATCGATATCTTTAACGATGATGCAAGTTTAAATGCCAATGGATTGCATTATGAAGGTAAAGATCGTTTCGTAGTGAGGAAGGAGATTGTTAAAGAATTGGAGGAGAAGGGTTTTCTTGTGAAAACCGAGGATTATATGCATAAGGTTGGTACCTCCGAGAGAACTAAAGCAGTGATCGAACCAAAAATCTCGGAGCAATGGTTTTTGAAAATGGAAGATTTGGCAAAACCTGCCATTGATGCGGTATTAAACAGTGGAGATGTTCAATTGGTTCCTCATAAATTTGTCAATACGTATAGGCATTGGATGGAGAACATACGTGATTGGAATATTTCAAGACAGTTATATTGGGGGCACAGAATCCCAGCGTTTTATTACGGACAGGGAACAAATGATTATGTGGTTGCAGACTCCATAGAGGAGGCATTAAATTTAGCCAGAGAAAAAACCGGAAACGAATATTTAGGTCTTAATGACATAAGACAAGATGAAGATTCTCTGGATACATGGTTTTCTTCTTGGTTATGGCCAATCAGCGTTTTTGATGGTATTAATGAGCCAGAAAATGAAGATTTTAAATATTATTATCCTACGAATGATCTGGTAACAGGTCCTGATATTCTTTTTTTCTGGGTTGCCAGAATGATTATTGCAGGTTATGAGTTTGCTGGTGAAAAACCTTTTCAACATGTATATTTAACCGGACTTGTAAGAGATCAGCAAAGAAGAAAGATGTCTAAGTCATTGGGAAATTCACCTGACCCAATCGATTTGATGGATAACTACGGTGCAGATGGGGTAAGAGCCGGTATTTTAATGAGTTCCGCAGCAGGAAATGATTTGTTGTTTGATGAAAGCCTGATGTTACAGGGAAGAAATTTTGCCAATAAAATATGGAATGGTTTCAGGCTTGTAAAAGGATGGGAAGTATCTGAAACAGTTGCTCAGCCGGAATCGTCAAAAATTGCCATAGCCTGGTATAAAGCCAAGTTTCAAAAAACACTGGCCTTTATTGACGAGCAATTTGATCAATACAGATTATCTGATGCACTGACAGCAATTTATAAGTTGGTCTGGGATGATTTTTCTTCCTGGTATCTGGAAATGGTAAAACCAGAGTTTGGACAACCAATTGATGCGGTTACTTTAAAGGCAACCGTTGATTTATTTGAAGATAATATTAAGATCCTTCACCCTTTTATGCCTTTTATCACAGAAGAGATCTGGCAATATTTTAAGGAAAGAAATGAGAAAGAAGCGCTCATTATTTCTTCATACCCTGTGCAAGAAGAATTGGACGGACGCATTTTGGAGGAGTTTGAAACAATCCAGGAAATTATCTCGGCAGTAAGAAATATTCGCAAACAGAAGAATATCTCTTTTAAAGAATCTTTGGAACTTTTTCTACTCAAGAAGGATGAGGTCAATACTGATTTCTATTCACTTATAAATAAGATGTGTAATATTTCTAAGGTGGAAGAGACTCAGGAGAAAATTGAAAAGGCTTTGACTTTCAGAGTTGGTTCGAATGAGTTCTTTATTCCTTTTGCGCTGCAGATTGATGTTGAAGCTGAAACGAAAAAACTAAACGAGGAACTTGCATATCATAAAGGATTCCTGGCATCTGTACAAAAAAAGTTGAGTAATGAAAGGTTTGTAAACAATGCTCCTGAGCAGGTCATAACCAATGAAAGAAAAAAAGAAGCTGATGCTATAGCGAAAATTGCGATGGTTGAAAAAAGTCTTGCTTCTTTGTAAGAGTAACTGCTTTATTTGGTTGTTTTACCCTTGAGGCTGTCTGTAAAAACTTGATCAACGGGTTCCCAAAGTTCTATTTTATTGCCATCAGGATCCATGATGTGGACGAACTTGCCATAATCATAGGTCTCAATCTTATCACAGATCGTTACACCTTCTTTTCGAAGTTCGTCTACCAAGGCTTCCAGATCGGCAACCCTATAATTGATCATGAACTCTTTTTTTGAAGGCTCAAAATATTTGGTATCATCTTTAAATGGGCTCCACTGCAAATAATTGACCTGATCAGGATCGTTAGCATTT
Source organism: uncultured Flavobacteriaceae bacterium (assembly GCA_905479625.1). Taxonomy (GTDB): domain Bacteria; phylum Bacteroidota; class Bacteroidia; order Flavobacteriales; family Flavobacteriaceae; genus Lutimonas. The sequence continues at coordinate 57,526 of CAJQNF010000065.1, forward strand.
CTGAACTCAAAAGGAGAACCATAGGCGTCAACAACTAATCCCAGATTTTTATGATACCAATCCTTTATTTTGGCTGGATCTGAGGTTTTGAAAAAGATGCCACCAATTCCCGTTACTTTTTTCATTCGTTACTTTTTGACTGTCAGTATTTTTGCACTGAGACCAACTTCATCCCAGGTTTTACTCACTCCATCCGGGCCGGTATGCAATGCTAAGCAGGCCTGGTGAATTGAAGCAAGCGCATTTTGAGTTTCCCAGATATTGAGATCCATTGTGGCATTAATCAAGATGGTATCTTTGCTCATTTCATAAGTAAATGGAAGCTCTTTTGTGACACCGTTCATAGAAAGAGCAATGTTTCCATTGCTTGCGTCTTTAACGGAGAATTTTCCTTTTAGGTTTAGGGTATTTTCCATAACCCCAAAAAAGAGTCTCTTTAACTTTCCATCTCTTATAGTGTCTTTTGAATAAATGCTAGAAACCGGGATTTCAAATTCAAGTCCTTCCAGTGAAGCAGCAGCAGTGCTTCCACTATTCATTTCAGTAATACTAATTTCTTTAAATGTACCCTTTACAGCAACCTTGTCTGTGGTTTTATACCCAATCCATTGAACTGTAGAGTTTTCACCATCAACGCTATACGATGCTGCGTTTTTTAAAGTTTCATCAGTTTTCTTTTCCTTGGCACAGGAAAATAAAAACAAAGCAAAAATGCTAACAAGGCAAATATTTAAAATCTTCTTCATGTTATTTTTATTAGTAGTTAGTAGTCGTTTTTGTTAAAGAACCTTTTTGCCGGTATATTTTTCGACAAGTCGGATATATTCTATTTTGGCCTCATCTTGAGAAATATTGGCCATCTGAAAATAAGCATTTAATTTGAAGGCATTTCTGACCATATCATCGCCAGATGGAATGACTATAGAATCTTTGGTTGTTGCGTGCTTGTAATAGGAGTAAAATTGAAGCATGATATCAGGGGGCAGCTTTTTAGTCATGGCGGAGGCCATTTCAAAAGCTTTGTGAAATCTTCTTTCTAAATCATCCATTATTTAGAAGCCAGGATGGTTTCTCCACCTTTAGTTTTTTGATTCAGGTTAACTTCAATCTTCATATCCAAAGGTACAAAAATATCTATTCGTGAACCAAATTTGATAAAACCGGCATCTTCTCCCTGAATTACATTTTGTTCCGTTTTGGCATAATTTACGATTCTTCTTGCCACAGCACCGGCAATTTGACGGTAAAGTATTTCTCCCGAGCTGTTATTTTCAACAACAATTGTTGTTCGTTCATTTTCTTCAGAAGACTTAGGATGCCAGGCTACGAGATATTTGCCAGGATGGTATTTACTGTATTTAACCCTTCCTGAAACAGGATATCTGGTAACATGAACGTTTAAAGGAGACATAAAGATGGAGATCTGCCTTCTTTTGTCCTTAAAATACTCCTTTTCCAACACTTCTTCGATCACAACCACTTTCCCATCTGCAGGAGCTATGATCTGCCCATCATTAATAATGGTATTTCTCTTAGGGTCTCTAAAGAATTGAAGGACTAAAATGAAGCCAATCAAGAGCAGAATCATTAAAGATTTCTGTAACCAGTAGTTCGCTATAAAATTGTCGATCAATAATAAGCCACTGACCATAATAAGGGCAGTCACTAAAATAATCTTAAAACCTTCTTTGTGAAACATTATGTGGTAAGGAATAAATAAATAAATATAAATGGTGTAGCAAAGATAATACTATCTAATCTATCTAAAAAACCTCCATGGCCGGGAAGAAGGTTACTACTGTCTTTAACTTTAGCCTGACGCTTAAACATAGACTCAATCAAATCACCCAAAACACCGAAAATACTTACAATAATAGCAATTGTAAACCATTGAATCGGTTGAATACTCGTGCAATACGATGCGACAAAGTATCCAGCTATAAAAGTAAAAATGAACCCACCTAAAAAGCCTTCTATAGTCTTATTAGGGGAAACCCTTTCTATCAATTTATGCTTTCCGAAGTTCTTGCCTATTAAAAAAGCAAAAACATCATTACTCCATATTAAAATGAATATCCCAATAATGATGGAAGTGTCAAAGCCACCATCAAAATTTAAATAAGGAATTTTAATCAATAAAGAAAATGGGATAATGATATACATCAAAGTCAAAAAGTTCTTTCCGAGGTATTGCCTTGCGACCTTCCTGGAGGATACCAGGGCAAGGATAAAAGAAAAATAAATGGCTGTAAGAAATATTGACAAAATGATCTTTTCAGAAAAATCATCTTCAAAGACCACGATATTATTATTAGAGATCACAGCGGTGAAAAAACAAGTTGCGCCTAATAGATAAGGAAAAATACTTTTCAGTTCAATAATTTTTATGAATTCGTAAATACAAATCATCATAAAAACCAGAAATAAACTATAAAAGAACAAGGAGCCCAGAAGACATGAAGAAATAACAAGGCCCACGTATAATAGGCCAAAAACAATTCGTTTGGTAAAGTTGTTCATGAATTTATAAATCTTCTAACAGTAGCAAATATAGCGTTTTGGAATTAGTATTTCCATAACTCATGAAATCAGTTTCTGTCTTGTTTATAATAAAATCTTTAATTGAACTGATAATCGTTGGGGAATTTTTTTCAGATCGGTTCCTTATTCCTGAAATCCCGTCTCTTGAATCATTTACAATCTGACTTGTTTTGGCATAAACAATGAAGTTACTAGGCAGTTCTTTTAATTTTTTATCTTTTAATTGCTTTGATGAAAACATGATACTGCCATCATGAGCAATCAGACATTCACAATGGGTCATAAAGGGCAGCGATGAAATAATTTTACTGGTTTTGGCACTTTTAATACGCGTCAGTAACTCTCTCAACTCATCATTAAACGTCACCACGTTATTCCATTGATTTTCCTGAAGAACTTGTACCAAATTCTTTTCTACTTCTTCGATATCCGAACAATACAGGAATTTACCTCCTTTATGTATAAACTTCTTCACAAAAAGCTCATCAATAGAGAGATCGTCGTCTTGTTCTATCTCTTTTTCACTTTCTTCTTGCTGAGAAGTTTTAATGATATTTTTAAAAAATTTATTAAAAAAACTCATAACCAAATTGTATAGTTCAAATGTACAAAAACACTTTGATTATTTTGAATTTTCCTCTTTAATTTCCTTCTGAGGGCTTTCCGTTTCTTTAGATTTAGATTCTGGTTTAGCCTCAGCAATTTCCTCCTTAGAATTATTTGTTTCTTTAGATTCAGATTCTGTTTTAGCTTCTTTAACTTCCTGCTTAGAACTTTCTTTTTCTTTAGGCTTAGATTGTGTTTTAGCCTCAGCAATTTCTTTTGCAAATGGTCTCTCTCCAAAAATCTTTTTAAGATCACCTTCAAAAATCACCTCTTTTTCGGTAAGTATTTCGGCAAGTTGAATTAGCTTATCCTTGTGGAGCTTAAGAATTTCGATAGCTCTATCATATTGTTTTTCAATTATTTTTGAAATTTCTTCATCAATGGTTTGAGCAGTCAATTCACTATAAGGTTTTGTAAACCCATATTCATTCTGTCCGCTAGAATCGTAATAGGTAATGTTCCCAATCTTGTCGTTAAGACCGTAGATACTTACTATTGCTCTGGCTTGTCTTGTAACTTTTTCAAGATCATTCAAAGCCCCAGTAGAAATTTTATCAAACATTACTTTTTCAGCAGCTCTTCCTCCTAAGGTAGCACACATTTCATCCAGCATCTGATCAGTTTCAACAATTTGTCTTTCTTCAGGCAGGTACCAGGCAGCTCCCAGAGATTTCCCTCTTGGAACAATAGTCACCTTGACTAATGGAGCAGCATGTTCTAACATCCAGCTAACAGTGGCATGTCCTGCTTCGTGGTAGGCAATTGTTTTTTTCTCTTTAATTGTAATGATCTTGTTCTTTTTTTCAAGCCCACCAACAATTCTATCCACGGCATCAAGAAAATCTTGATGGTGTACACTTTTTTTACTTTTTCTGGCAGCAACTAAGGCAGATTCATTACATACATTAGCAATGTCAGCTCCTGAAAATCCTGGTGTTTGTTTTGATAAAAACTCTAAATCAACATCTTTTGCTAATTTTAGTGGTTTTACATGAACATCGAAAATCTGTTTTCTTTCGTTTTTATCAGGAAGGTCAACATAGATCTGACGATCAAATCTACCAGCTCTCATCAAGGCTTTGTCCAAAACATCAGCCCTGTTTGTTGCCGCGACAACAATGACATTCACATCGGTACCAAAACCGTCCATTTCTGTTAGTAACTGGTTGAGTGTATTTTCTCTTTCATCATTTCCACCTGTAATACTATTCTTCCCACGTGCTCTTCCTATTGCATCAATCTCATCAATAAATATAATGGAAGGTGATTTAGCAGCAGCCTGTTTGAAAAGGTCTCTCACTCTAGAAGCACCAACTCCAACAAACATTTCAACGAAATCTGATCCGGATAAAGAGAAGAAAGGAACCCCTGCTTCACCTGCAACAGCTTTGGCCAATAAGGTCTTTCCTGTTCCGGGAGGACCTACTAATAATGCTCCTTTAGGAATCTTTCCACCAAGATTTGTGTATTTACCAGGGTTCTTAAGAAAATCAACGATCTCCTGAACTTCTTCCTTTGCACCTTCCAAACCGGCAACATCTTTAAAAGAGGTTCGAACCTTTGTGTTTTCATCAAAAACCTTGGCCTTTGATTTTCCAATATTGAAGATCTGGCCTCCTGCGCCACCTCCGCCACCTCCAGACATTCTTTTCATAAAGAAAATCCAAAGTCCTATAATAAATATAAAAGGCAACCAAACAAGGAAAGAATCAAAGAAACTCGTTCTTGTCGTATTGTCTTTGTCAAAGTCTAAATCAAATTCAGCTTTTGAACTGTCAAGGTTCTTTTCAAAATTTTGTAGATCTCCAAAGTCATAAATATAGACAGGAGTTGTTTGTCCAAAAACTGATGGGGCTTTATTCTTTTTATATCTATCCTTGGTGTTTAATGCTTCACTTTTGATGGTAAGTTGTGCAATATCTCCGTTGACAATCAGAATTTTATCAATATCATTCTCATTGAGAATATCATTAAATTCATTTTGGGTTAACTTATTGCTTGCCAGGTCAGAACTATTAAGCAGCTGATACCCTATAAGTAGCGCAAAAATAATTCCGTAAATCCAATAAAAATTGAATTTGAAATTAAATTGCTTAAAAGGTGAGTTATTGTCTTTATTTGGTTTTTCTTTTTTCATAAAATAAGTTTAACGATTGCTGCTTTTAAAAAGCACTTTCAATGTTTGTGATTTTTCCGTCTCCCCAAAGCTCTTCCAAGTTGTAAAATTGTCTTACCTGTTTTTGGAAAACGTGAACCACAATATTTACATAATCAATTAAAATCCACTCTGCATTGCTTTCGCCTTCTACATGCCATGGTTTGTCCTTAAGACTTTTACTTACATTTTTTTGTATAGAGGCAGCAATGGCACTTACTTGGGTGTTGGAAGCTCCATCACACAGAATAAAATAATCACAAACAGTATTTTCAATTTCTCTTAAATCAATGATTGAAATATTTTCACCTTTAACATCCTCAATTCCCTTTATAACTTCAGCGATCAACTGATCCAAATCAACTATTCTTTTTGCCATTAAATTGTTTCAAAATTTCTTGCAAATGTATCACATTTTTATCACTTTAGATGTTCTATAATTGCAATATTACACATGTATATATTCAAACTTGATGCCACAGATTCCACAAATTCTTATTTGAGGCAAATGTCAAAAAATAAGGATTTGGAAAAATGGACGGTAGTCACTGCTGATTACCAAAGCCAGGGAAGAGGGCAGAAGGGAGCTATTTGGCAGTCCGAAAGAGGTAAAAATTTGATATGCAGCATATTGATTAAGTTGAACGACTTCCATGCAGAGGATCAGTTTATGTTGAATTGTGCGGTTTCTTTAGGTATTCATCATTACCTTAAACGCTATAATCTGCCAAAATTAAAGATCAAATGGCCTAACGACATTATGTCAGTGTCAAAGAAATTAGGGGGAATTTTGATCGAAAACACACTTGTTTCTAACAAGATTAATCAGAGTATTATTGGGATTGGAATCAATATTAATCAAGAAATATTTTCAACAGATCTTCCGATGGCAGTTTCCATCAAGCAACTTACAAAAAATGAAATACCTCGAGATGTTTTTTTAACGGACCTTTTGAACGCTATTCAGAACAAATTTGAATTGCTCTTTGAAAAACGATTTGACGAGTTATGGTCGCAATATGAGGCATCACTTTATAGAAAAGATAAGGCACATATGTTTGAAAACAGCAATGGAGAACAATATATGGGGATTATTCGAGGGGTAAGCAAACAAGGATCACTTCTCATTGAGAGAGAAGATGAATCTATAGATGCCTACAACTTTAAAGAAGTAAGGTATTTATAATCTAAATGAAAATCAGATCATTGTTGACCGATATTCTCCACAAGGGTATCAATGAATTTTTGAAGTGGCTTTTTAACCATCATAGCTACCATCGGATTGAATTTGCCATCAAATAATAATTGCACATTGCTAGAAGCATTAGCATTTTCCTCTATATCAGCAGTCAGGCTAAAAGGGAATTTATCATTGGCAGAACCAAGAACGATCTTTTTGGGAGCTTCAATATCCTGAAGTTTAAGCTCAATCTCGGGCATTCCTTTGAGAGCAAACAAAAAAGATTCTTTACCTGCTTCGAATTTGTCAATATTTTCAGGCATGAGCTGCTCGAAATTTTCAACCTTAGACAAATAATCAAAAATTTCCTGACTTGATTTTTGTACAGTAACTTTAGGGCTTTCTAAATTCATAGTGTTATTTGGCGTTCCAGTCACCTGGATCTTCTCTCCAGGCCTTGAGGGTTGTAACTTGTTTTGTGCTAATAAAATTTGTGTCGAGAGCTTGTTCAATAAGATGCTCATAATCGCTCAAAGTTGTCAATTCTAGATGACAATCTTTAAAATTCTTTTCGGCTACTGGAAATCCATAATTGAAAATGGCTACCATCCCAATCACTCTAGCTCCAGCCTCCTTTAAAGCATTTACAGCATTTAGACTACTTTTTCCTGTGCTAATCAGATCTTCGACCACCACAATATTTTGTCCTGTATCCAAAAATCCTTCTATTTGATTTTTACGCCCGTGCTTTTTGGGCTCAGGTCTCACATATATAAAAGGAATTCCTAATTCCTGCGCAACCAAAACACCTATTGCGATGGCACCGGTCGCTACTCCGGCAATGACATCCGGTTGTCCGTGTTTCTCTAAAATGATTTTTGCAAGGTTTTCACGAATGTAATTTCTAATCATTACATATGACAAGGTGATTCGATTGTCACAATAAATTGGTGATTTCCATCCGGAAGCCCAGGTAAAAGGTTCGTCAGGTTGCAATTTTATTGCTTTTATCTTTAAAAGCAATTCAGCTGTCTTTTTTGCTGTATTTTTGTCAAAAATCATAGTGCAAATGTATACAATTTTTAAGAATGATACTTCAATTATTTTATCTGATAAGATAAATATGAAAGATTCGAAGTGTCATTTTTTATGGAAGGATATAGGTCGGGGAAAGGCAATGAAAGAACTCCTTTCAATGGATTATAGTAGTATATATTTCATTGATGAGGATTTGGAAGGCATGTGGAAAGAATTTAAGCAGTACTTTCAAATCATAGAAGCTTCAGGAGGTATTGTTAAAAATAGCCGGGATCATATCCTCTTTATTTTAAGGCATGGGGTATGGGATCTTCCAAAGGGAAAAATAGAAATTGAGGAGAGCAAGGAAGATGCTGGCTTGCGAGAAGTAAAAGAAGAGTGTGGCTTTACATCGCTGACAATCAATGGTTTTGTAGGAACTACTTATCACCTGTATGAAGAGAAGAATTATGAAGTTCTGAAAGTATCTTATTGGTACGACATGTATTCAGATGAGAGAGAATTGACTCCCCAGTTGGAAGAGGGTATAACGGAGTTAAAATGGGTAGGTGTCTCCGATTTGAAAATCATTTTAGAGAATACCTATCCAAATATTTCCTTACTTCTTGACATGTACCAGTCTGCTATTCAATAAATTATCCCAAATCGCCTCTTTGCGGTAAGAATATAGTATATTTGCCGCTTTTTAAAATTATAAAGATGACCGAATTTATCAGCAAAAGATTACCAAATGTAAAGAACGATGTATTGTCAGGTATTACTGTGGCCCTTGCCTTGGTACCTGAAGCTGTGGCTTTTGCTTTTGTTGCCGGAGTGGATCCGCTTGTTGGTTTGTATGCTGCGTTTATGGTCGGCTTGATCACCTCAATTTTTGGAGGAAGGCCGGGTATGATTTCAGGAGCTACAGGTGCTTTGGCAGTGGTAATGGTAAGTTTGGTTGCCCGTGGTAACGAAATGGGTGAACCAGGTGAAAATCTTGGGTTATATTATTTGTTTGCTACCGTTATTTTGATGGGAGGCATACAAATGATTGCAGGTGTATTAAAACTTGGAAAATTTGTTAGGCTGATTCCCCATTCTGTTATGATGGGCTTTGTGAATGGCTTGGCTATCGTGATCTTTTTATCTCAATTAGGCATGTTCAAGAAAACTGTTGGAGATGAAAAAGTATGGCTGCAGGGAATGGAATTATATGTAATGGTTGGCTTGGTAGGTCTTACGATGCTGATGATGTGGTTATTGCCTAAGTTTAAGTTTACAGCTAAATTACCCGAGGCTCTTCTTGCCATTCTTACAATATCTGCTCTTGTGATCATTTTCAATTTTGATGTAGCAACAGTCGGGTCTTTTATCAGAGATGGAGGGGGAGAAGGATTAAAAGGAGGGCTTCCTATGTTTCAATGGGAAATCTTTTCTAAGGTACCGTTTAACTGGACTACGATAAAATTTATTTTTCCATATGCGATGATTTTGGCAGCAATTGGACTTATAGAATCCTTAATGACCTTGAATCTTATTGACGATCTTACCGATACACGTGGAAACGGAAACAAGGAATGTATGGCTCAGGGAGGCGCCAATATTGTTACCGGATTATTTGGAGGAATGGGAGGTTGTGCCATGATCGGGCAATCAATTATCAATATTAAATCAGGTGGTCGAGGAAGGTTGTCTGGTATTATAGCTGCCTTAACATTGCTGGCATTTATTCTTTTTGCTTCATCATATATAGAACAAGTTCCCATCGCGGCCTTGGTAGGGGTTATGTTTATGGTTGTTGTAGGCACGTTTGCCTGGAGTAGTTTTAGGATTTTGAATAAAGTACCCAGATCGGATGTGTTTGTCATCATATTGGTTTCTGCCTTAACCGTCATTTTTGACCTCGCTATTGCTGTTTTTGCAGGTGTGATTGTTAGTGCCTTGGTTTTTTCATGGGAAAATGCTAAAAAAATTAGGGCCAGAAAAAGAATGAAAGAAGATGGCACCAAAGTTTATGAAATCTGGGGGCCATTATTTTTTGGATCTATTTCTGCTTTTAACGATAAATTTGATGCTAAAAACGATCCTGATCACGTAGAAATTGATTTTGTTGAATCAAGAATAAGCGATCATTCTGCACTCGAAGCCATATTGAATCTGGTCAAGAAATATGAAGCCGAGAATAAAACCATTCACTTAAAACATTTGAGTCAGGAGTGTAAAGCATTGTTATACAAATCGGATCCAAGATTCCATGAGATTATCATTAATGATATTGATGATCCAAGGTATCATTTGGCTGCTAACCCTGAAGAGTTTCCTAAGAGTCTTTCAGAATACCATCTATAAGGATTTTGGTTTATGGTTTTACTGATTTTGGCACAAACATAGACACGTCACCTTTATTACCGAGTATGTCACGGACTATGCTTGAACTGATATAAGAAGTGTCAGCACTGGTGAGTAAAAAAACAGTTTCGATCTCTGACATTTTTCGATTGGTTTGGGCAATGGCTTTTTCAAATTCAAAATCGGCAGGATTTCGCAGCCCTCTTAAAATAAATTGACTTCCTATTTTGTTGCAATAATCAATGGTAAGGCCCTGATAGGTATCCACTTTTACTTTGGGTTCATGGGAATAGGTCCTTTCAATGAATTCTCTGCGTTCTTCCAAACTGAACATATAGTTCTTAGAAGAGTTTGTTCCAATAGCAATAATGATCTCGTCAAAAAGGGGAATACCTCTATCGATAATGTCAGTATGCCCAAGGGTAAGAGGATCAAAGGATCCTGGAAAAACAGCTGTTTTTTTCATATTGTTACGAATTATCGAGATTAATTTAAATCAATGGTACTTTCGAATAAATCAGACAACGAAATGCCTGCTTCCCTGGCTTGCTTCGGTAAAATACTTTCTTCGGATAAACCCGGAACCATATTGAGTTCTATAAAATTAGGTTCGTCTCCAACGAAAATAAAATCAGCGCGAGACAATCCTTTTAGCCCCATACTTTTGTATATTTTGCTTGCCATTTCGGTTACTTTGTTTTTCTGAACATCAGAAATTCTTGCCGGAGTAATTTCATTGGATTCTCCCAAATATTTCGCTTCATAGTCAAAAAAATCATTATCCGATTCGATCTCTGTGATGGGTAAAACCTTAATGCTACCTTTCCAGGTAATGACACTGACAGAAACTTCAATACCATCGAGAAATTGTTCAATAAGGATTTCGCTATCCTCCAGAAAGGCTTTTTCCAGAGCGGGCGTCAATTCATCCTCTTTATAAACTTTCGTAATACCAAAACTAGATCCGGCTCTATTAGGTTTTACAAAACAAGGAAGTCCTACAGTTTTAACAATTGCCGCAAACGAAATTTGATCTCCTTTGTTCAAATAAATGGATTTTGCAGTTTTAATACCGTAAGGCTTTAACAAACTCAGACAATCTCTTTTGTTGAAGGCCACTGCCATTTGATAAAAAGGTGCTGAAGAGTGCTCTATACCCAAGAGGTCAAAATACGCTAAGATTGTTCCGTCTTCTCCGGGATGCCCGTGAATGGCATTAAAAACAACATCAAATCTTATTTTGTATCCATTAACAGTGGCAGTAAAATCAGCCATATTGATAGGGTGTTCCTGCTCGTTTTCATCAATATAAACCCATTTCTCTCTTGAGATAAGGATGCGAAACACATCAAATTTATCTTTATTAAGGTGCCTAAAAACCATATTTCCGCTTTGTATGGAAATAGCTGCTTCAGAGGAATATCCCCCCATGATTATGGCAATATTTTTTTTCATGAATGTATTTTGTGTGGCCGAGGCAATTGTCTAAACAAACTTACAAAAAAGACTTTAAATGACTGTTCTGCCATCTTTGAGTTATTAATATTTAAAGTATATTTGAAAAATTTAATTTGAGAGATGAATTTATTGCAATACCTTAAAAGTAAAGAGTTTTTAAGAACTGTAATTTTGGTTATTGCCATTTCGCTAATTCTTGTATTTGGTTTAGTAAAATGGTTGTCTTATCATACCAAACATGATGAGAAAATTACAGTTCCAAATTTGGAAAAGCTAAGCTTGGCAGAAACTGAAAAAATTCTTGAGCAATATAAATTGAACTATGTCGTGATAGATTCTGCCAGTTTCAATCCAAAATTTCCTCCAAAATCGATCATAGAACAAAATCCTTTACCGGGCGATTTTGTAAAAGAAAACAGAAAAATTTACCTTACATTAAACCCTTCAGATTATAGAAAGGTGACCGTTCCGAACATACTTGATCAAACAAAAAGACAGGTGGTAATTCAATTGAAATCTCTTGGATTCAGGATAGGTAAGGAGCGGTATATTAAAGATCTTGGGAGAGATGTTGTAAGAGGTCTTGAAAGGAATAAAAAGAAAATTAAACCAGGAGACAAGCTCCCAAAAAATACAGTGATAGATCTGGTTTTGGGAGACGGACTGGTGAGCAGAGACTCGATCAATTGAGTTAATTACGCTAAATAACAGCTATAATGAAAGATAATGAAGAGCATATCGTTACTGATGATGAGCTGTATGAGCATTTTAAGTTTGTTGCAAGTGAGGGGCAAGAGCCGTTAAGGGTCGATAAGTTTCTTATGAATTTTATTGAAAATGCCACAAGAAATAAAATCCAACAGGCTGTTAAGGCGGGTAATGTATTGGTAAATGATGCGGTTGTAAAGTCGAATTATAAGGTCAAGGCCCAGGATGTGGTAAGAGTTGTTCTGGCTCATCCTCCACATGAGAATTTACTTGTTCCCGAAAATATACCAATAGATGTTATATATGAAGATGATGAGCTTATTGTAATAAACAAGCAAGCAGGAATGGTAGTGCATCCTGGCCACGGTAATTATAGTGGAACATTAGTAAACGCCTTGATTTATCATATTCAAAACTTACCTAAGAACAGTAATGAAAGACCAGGTCTGGTTCATAGAATAGATAAGGATACTAGTGGTTTACTGGTGGTAGCCAAAACGGAATTTGCTATGGCAAATCTGGCTAGTCAGTTTTTTAACAGGACAACAGAAAGGTTATATCTGGCTTTGGTCTGGGGAAGTTTAACTGATGATGAAGGAACAATTACCGGTCATGTGGGCAGAAGCCATAAAAACAGGCTTCAAATGGATGTTTTTCCTGAGGGTGAGTTTGGCAAACATGCAGTTACGCATTATCGTGTGCTGGAGCGTTTTAGCTATGTTACCTTGGTTGAATGTAAACTTGAGACTGGCAGGACGCATCAAATAAGAGCACATTTCAAATATTTGGGGCATCCCTTGTTTAATGATGAGAGATATGGAGGTGACAGAATTTTAAAGGGCACAACCTATACCAAGTACAAACAATTTGTAGACAATTGTTTTAAATTATTGCCCAGACAAGCCTTGCATGCCAAAACGCTTGGTTTTGAACACCCCGTTACGAAGGAAAAATTGTTCTTTAATTCGGATTTGCCCAAAGATATGGAGCAATGTCTCGAAAAATGGAGAAAATATACAGTAAATCAAAACGAGATCTGATCTTAGCATAATATTGAATCAAATGAAAATAATTATTTCACCTGCCAAGTCGCTGAATTTTGAGACAAAGGCACCAACTGAGGAATTTAGTCAACCGATATTTTTAGCCCAGGCAGAAAGGCTAAGTAAAATATTAAAGAAAAAATCGGCAAGGTCGCTGTCAAAGTTGATGTCAATTTCACCTGCCCTTGGACAATTGAATTATGAAAGAAATCAAAACTGGGAGTTGCCATTTACCAAGGAGAATTCCAAACAAGCTGTTTATGCTTTTACCGGAGAGGTGTATCGTGGTTTGGATGTGAATAGCCTTCCCTTAGAAGATCTGACTTTTTTACAAGAGCATCTTAGGATATTATCAGGACAATATGGGATTTTAAAACCACTCGACCTTATCCAACCCTATCGTCTGGAAATGGGTAGCAAACTTAAAGTAGGCGTGAAACCAAATTTATACAAATTTTGGGGCGATCATATCACAAAAACGTTGAATGCAGAATTGAAAGAGGGGGAGCTATTTGTGAATCTTGCCAGTAACGAATATTTTAAAGTATTGCAGGCGAAAGACTTGAAAGTACCCGTCATTACACCTATTTTTAAAGATTTTAAGAATGGCGAATACAAAGTAATTATGACTTTTGCCAAGCTGGCCAGAGGAATGATGGTTCGCTATATGATTGACCATAAAGTTACTGACCTTGAAGGGATGAAAGGCTTTAATTATAATGGATACGGCTTTGATGCGAATCTGTCAAATGAGAAGGAGCTTGTTTTTACCAGATGATTTAGAGTTTGATGCTTACCGGGCTGCTAAGATTGTTATTCTTACTTACCGCTATAATGATCAAACTATGCGATGATTGCAGCGATTTTTTTGGAATCATGAGTTTTGTTTCTCCTGTCAGGCTAATGATATTTGAGGTTTTATGGATATTATGGGTTTCACCATATTCGAATTGATATACAAGAAACTTTACGGCTTGAAAAGAATCATTTTCAGGGATGAGATCCCATTCGAGCAGATATTGCTTGCTTTTTAATTTTGTCAATCGGACATTAGACACAGGTTGAGGAGAAAACTTTTCATTTTTATTAGCAACAGGCTGTAAAACCGGATGCTGAAAAAACTTATCCTTCAGTAACTCATTTATTTTAAAGGGATTGTTAACCAATGACTTTGCACTAAAAAAAACACTTCCCTCGATCTGAGAAATACTCGTATTCATTTCGAGTTGCTGCTCTATTTGAGTTGGATGCTGAACATTCCAGGCCTTATCCTCATTTTGCTTCCCGAGTCTGTAAAGACTATGCCCAACATACAGATTTGTCCCAAATGAATTCTTGGCCCACCAGGCCACTACTTCTTTATAATCTACCTTGTCATGCCCAATATGCCAATAGGCTTGTGGAAGAATATAATCGATCCATCCGTTTTTCATCCACAGAACAATGTCAGCATAAAGATCATCATAATTAGTTTGACCGGCTTCCGTTATAGATCCTCGAAGATCATCGGTGTGATTTCGCCATACTCCAAAAGGGCTGATTCCAAATTGAACCCAAGGTTTAAGTCTTTTAATGGTTAGATGCAATTCTCTGATGATTCTATTTACATTTTCTCTCCTCCAATCTTCGGACTGATCGGGGTAAAAGCTTGCACCGTAAGCTTTAAAACTTCTTTGGTCATCAAATATCTCACCTTTAATTTTATAGGGATAAAAATAATCATCAAAATGAATTGCATCTATATTGTAATTCTGAACAATATCAGTAACAACTTTATTCGTGTAGGCTCTGACCTCTGGTAATCCAGGGTCAAAGTATTTATTTTTGCCATAATTGATGAACCATTCCGGTTTTTCATAGGTCAAAGGGAATGGATTGGATTTATATTCCTGATAATTAACAACTGCTCTGTAAGGATTCAACCAGGCGTGAAATTCCATTCCTCTTTTATGGGTCTCATCGATAATAAAAGCTAAGGGATCATAATAAGGTAAGGGAGCTTTGTTGTTCTCTCCATTGAGATAGAATGACCATGGCTCATATTTAGACTTATAAAATGCATCTGCAGAGGGTCTCACCTGAAAAACAATGGCATTGAAATTCATGCTCTTGAATAGGTCGAGAAGCTTGATAATTTCTTTTTTCTGTTGATCCGAACTAAGATTTCTGGCACTAGGCCAGTCAATATTACCTACGGTGGCAATCCAGACTCCTCTGAATTCCCTGGGAATAGTTTCCTGACCCAATAAGGAATTGAAATTGATAATAAGGATAAGTAACAGAACAATTGATCTCAAAATAGAATAGCTATGGATAAACAGGTCAAAAATAAGTTCTTCTGTTTAAATCACAAGCGCTTTAGCTTATTATTCACCTTTAATTACAAGTCAAATATGGTTGAATGTTTGATAAATTGTGTCAGTATGTCATTAAAATTGCCAAAAACGTGACAGATTATTGAAAATTCGTCTATGGCATAATCATTGTCTATACAGCAACAGTTATTAAAATCAAAGAATCGATAAAAATTAAAATATAATATTATGAGTAAGATAATTGGAATAGATTTAGGAACAACCAACTCTTGTGTTTCTGTGATGGAAGGAAATGAGCCAGTTGTAATTCCTAATGCTGAA
>CAJQNF010000066.1 GCA_905479625.1 uncultured Flavobacteriaceae bacterium
GATAGCCAAGGCCAGCAATTGCGCATTTTCGTCTTGAATTCCACAAACAACGACTGCTTTGTTTCCTGCTTTTTTGATTTGAGCCACTGCTTTTGACACTGATTCGTTTCCAGAAGATTTTCCGTTAACTATGGCTTCATACAACTCACTCATCACCTGAAGTTGTTCAGATGGCTTTAAGATCACTCTTTTATCAGCATTACCTCCGGTTAGTGTCATGTTTGACTCAAACTGGATATGACGTGACATTTTTCCGTTTGCGGGCTTTCTTCCTTTAGCATAACCTGGGCCAAAATTACCTCCTTGCCAGTCACCAAGAAAATCAGCGCCAACAGAAACAATTACCTCTGCCTTTTCAAAATAATAATCTGGTAAAGCTCTGGTTCCATACATTTTTTCAAATGCGTTCAAAGCAGCGTCTTCGGCAACAGCATCATATTGAATATGCTCCACATTACCATAAAATTCTTTGAATTGCGCTACAACACTGGTTAAAGAAGGGCTCGCTGAAGTACCACTTAACAATACTATTTTTGCACCCTTAGCTTTCATCTCTCCTAACTGAGCCTGTACTTCCTTATCTAAAGTTGCATAATCAGTTTCAGCTCCTTTTGCCAATGGCCCTCTTAGTCTGTTATTGTCATATAACGAAAGAACAGATGCCTGCACTCTTGCATTGGTAGTCCCGTTTTTAGAATCCCTATTAGGCTCTATTTTAATCGGCCTACCCTCACGAACTTTTACCAATACATTGGCAAAATCAAATCCGTCAGCTATAGAAGATGCATAGTAATCTGCAATTCCGGGAATAACATCATCAGGCTTGACTACATAAGGAATAGAATTTACTACTGGTCCTTCACAGGCCGCTAAAGATGCAACAGCCGTGGAAAATCCTACATATTTTAAAAAGTCTCTTCTTGAAGTATCACTTGCTTCCAGGGATTCTTTATCACCCAAGAATTCACTAGTCGGAATATCTTCAATAAATTCACTTTTCTGCAGCTTTTCAACAATAGAACTATTTTCGTTTAGTTCTTCAACACTTTTCCAGTATTTCTTGTTAGATGCCATATTTAATCTTGTTGTTTATTTTTTTAAAACTGAACAGGGTTCAGCTTAACTAATTTCATTACTCTAGTAGTGACACTTGCCACATTCCTTACCACCTAATTGAGCTATAGTCACCTTATTCACATCATATTTCTTAGCCAGTTCTTCATGAATCTTGGCATAGTAACCATTGCCTTTAAGATCAACTGCAGTTGACTTATGACAGTCTAAACACCAACCCATTGTTAAAGGAGAGAATTGATACATATCTTCCATTTCCTCTACAGGTCCATGACATTTTTGACAAGCGACTCCACCAGCAGTAACATGCTGTGCGTGATTAAAATAAGCAAAGTCCGGCAAGCTGTGTATTCTCACCCATTTGATAGGCTTTTGTTCGTAGTTCTCTATGTATTTAAGGTTTTCAGAATCCCATCCGATGGCATCATAAATTTTTTGAATTTCAGCATCGTAAAAAGCCTTGTCCTTATCTGAAGTTGTAGGTCCTGTATATTCAGAGATGCTCTTATGACAGTTCATACAAACATTCACAGAAGGAATTCCTGACATTTTACTATGCTTCGCTGATGAATGACAATACTGACAATCTACCTTATTGTCACCAGCGTGTATTTTATGTGAAAATGCAATGGGTTGTATAGGCTGGTAGTCTTGATCAATACCAATATCCATTAATGTATCAAACAAAATATAACCTGTAAGAATCAAAACAAAGATTGTCGCGGCAATCTTAAGGAACCCATTATTACTTGCCACATAGATCCAAACAATCAATCCAAGCAATGCAAATATGACAATATAGCTCATCCAAGCTGTAGATGACTTAGGTGTTGCAAGCACATCTCCTTCTGCAGCAGCAACTACTTTTTTAGCGTCTCCTGCTGTTGTATAGGCAATGATAGCGTCAATATCTTCATCAGACAATTGGGGGAAAGCTGTCATTGGCATTCCATTATATTCTTCGAAAATATCGATGGCATCTTGATCACCACTCGCTCTAAGAGCATTGTTGTCTTTTATCCAGGCTTTTAACCACTCATTAGTTCTTCTGTCGGCCATACCACCAAGTGCCGGTCCTATCAGCTTTTTGTCAAGCTTGTGACAAGAAGCACAATTTGTCTGAAATATTTTTTTACCGACTGCAACCTTAGGATCGATTTCCTGAGCAGCTTCTGCCACAACTTTTGATTCTACAGGTTCACCACTGGTATAAGCCAAAATATCATTAATATCCTGTTCAGATAATTGAGGATATGGTGTCATAGGCATACCGTTGTATTCTTCAAAAATATCAATAGCATCCTGATCACCACTTGCCCTTAAGGCATTGTTGTCTTTGATCCAGGCCTGTAGCCATTCATTTGACCTACGGTCAGCAACTCCTCCCAGTGCCGGACCTATCAGTTTCTTATCCAATTTATGACATGCTGCGCAATTGGTGTTGTATAACTTCTTACCGTTCGCGGGATCACTTTCTTGTGCAGTTAAACTAAATGAGAGTAAAAAGAGGAAAGAAAGGCTGGCTAAGAATTTCTTAAATATACTGCTGGGCATTACAATTTTCATTTGCATTGTATACGTTATATTAAATATCACTTTTCAGAGTGCAAAAATATTCCAATATTGATTTAATTATGATTTAAATCATGTAATATTAAAACATTGTGCAAAAATACATTTTCTTACGTTTAGACAAAGTATTAATAAACGGTTCATATTAATTTATAATCATTCTAAATAACAAAAAAAAGACCTAACTCAAAATATTCTTTTAGATTTGTAAAAAATATATTTTATGCGGTATTTAATGAAATACAAGTTGTTGAGTTTTCTGTTTTTTTTGATACTTTGCCAGCTCAATGCATTTGGACAAACCAAGGAAGGAACGGTGCGCATTGAATCAAGTGCTCATATTGATGAAATGGTAGCCCAGAAAAAAGATTATAACAAAACTGTAGAAACACTTCAAGGATACAAAATACAAATCTATTACGGTAGTGAAAAAGAATGTTATGAAGTTAAGGATGAATTCTCTTCCCTATTCTCGGAAATACCTACATCAATCATTTTCAGCACACCCCAATGGAAGCTTCAGATAGGCAATTATCGAACCCGACTGGAAGCTGATCATGCCATGGTGAATATCAAGAAAGAATACCCTGCTGCTATCGTACTTGTATCAGAAATAGAAATAGAATAAGCAGATTACTTTAATTCATAATTCTCAAATCATGAACGAATATTTAGATGCCTCCAACAAAGACCTGAATCCGGAGGAATTCGATCTGGAAAAAAAACTTCGGCCCTTGTCATTTGATGATTTTGCTGGTCAGGATCAGATTTTGGAGAATTTGAAAATTTTTGTGGAAGCAGCTAATCAACGGGAAGAAGCGCTTGATCACACCTTGTTTCATGGACCTCCCGGCCTCGGAAAAACAACACTTGCACATATTATAGCCAACGAATTAGATGCTCATATTAAAGTGACCTCCGGCCCTGTACTTGATAAACCTGGAGATCTTGCCGGACTTTTGACCAACCTTGGAGAAAGGGATGTGCTCTTTATCGATGAAATCCATCGGCTCAGTCCGGTGATTGAGGAATACCTTTATTCGGCCATGGAAGATTATAAGATCGACATTATGATCGAATCGGGTCCGAATGCAAGGAGTGTGCAGATCAACCTGGAACCATTCACCTTAATCGGTGCTACTACCAGATCCGGACTTTTAACTGCCCCAATGAGAGCGAGATTCGGTATTAGCAGCCGTCTTCAATATTACAGTACAGAATTACTTACCCATATCGTCCAAAGAAGTTCCAAAATTCTGAATGTTGCCAATTCTATGGAAGCTGCTATTGAGATTGCAGGAAGAAGCAGGGGCACACCAAGAATAGCCAATGCGCTTTTAAGACGGGTCAGGGATTTCGCACAAATTAAAGGTGACGGCAATATCGATATTGCAATCGCTAAGTATGCCCTTAATGCGCTTAACGTAGACCAGCACGGACTTGATGAGATGGACAATAAAATCCTTACCACGATTATCGACAAGTTTAAAGGTGGTCCGGTTGGTATTAGCACGCTGGCCACTGCAGTAGGAGAAAATGCCGAGACGATAGAAGAGGTATACGAACCATTTTTAATCCAGGAAGGTTTTATTATGAGGACACCGCGAGGCAGAGAAGTTACTGAATTAGCCTACAAACATCTGGGAAGAACCAAAGGGCCCTCACAGTCAGAATTATTTTAAGAGTCATCAACAAATTCTATTAATTTCGCCTTAACTTTTCTTAGAATCTTACGGTTCTATTTTGCTGATATTCAAAACATTGACATTTTAAAATGTTAAGGAAATCAGATTTTTTCGTATATTAGAGGCCCTAAATAAAAAACAGATGCCCATTTACATGGATTTTCATGATCTGCCAGAGATCACTGTTGAAGACTCTCAAAAAGCTCACTTAAGAGATGTTTCCGTTCAGGAAAAACACAAGGTACGGTATCTTAAATATTGGATCAACGAACAAGAAGGGAAGGCCTATTGCCTGGTAGAAGGTCCCAATAAAGAGGCCTGCAAGGCAACTCACAAAGAGGCAAATGGCAAAGAAGCCTGCAATCTTGTCGAAATAAAAGATGGGATGTATGATTTGTTTCTTGGAGATCAGCAGAAAATTGACCAAGGCCTTGTCAGACATTTTGACGGAGAAGTTGATAACGGTTATCGTTTTATCATGTCCCTTGAACTTATGAGGCCCTTGACATTAGCAACTCAAAAAAAAGTTAGTAAAAAAACAGTCGATCAATTAAAACTTGAGTGTATTGGCATTGTTGAAAAATACCATGGCAGAGATTTCAATCGGCTGGAAGAAGATACGATACTTGGGATATTCAAAACTCCTGAGGCGGCTCTCAATTGCAGCCGAGACATTCGACTTCTCATATTGAGTTCCAAAGGGAAAACTAAATCATTAAATTTTAAAATGGGACTTTGCGCAGGACAACCTGTGACAAAGAATCGAGGTTTTTTTGAGGAGGCAATGAGCTTAGCAGAAATACTCTCTAGCATTTCCGATGCATCTGAAATAACTACCTCCCGGTTTTTCTTTCAAATAGCGAATCTTAAAGAACAAGTTCTCCAAGATAACGGCTTTCGAATCATAGAAACCCAGGATATTGCTTTTTTAACTTCTCTTTATAGATTTATTGGCAACAATCTAGAGAAGGAAACCTTAAGTGTTGATCTGCTGGGTCCCGAATTGGGCGTCTCCAGGGCTCAATTATATCGAAAAATAAGATCTTTAACCGGTATTTCGCCCAATCACTTTATCCGGAATCAACGTCTTGACAAAGCGATGAATCTTCTTAAAAAGGGAAATTCAACTATTTCAAAAATCGCACATGAGGTAGGCTTTAACAATCCCTCATATTTTTCAAAATGTTTCCAAAACAGATTCGGAATAAGCCCTTCAAAAATTAAATAAATAAAGACTTCTGAATCAATTACTTCATTGTATGCTGTTATTCAATAGTTGCAAGCATCATCAACGTAAACCCTGAAACCAACTATTGGTATTATAACTAATTCTATTTATCCAATTTATTAAACGGCAGTAGTCACAGGGAGATTGCTGTTTTATAAGCAGCTCTAAAATTCTGCAATAACAGGATGTGAACAAAATTGTATTTTAGCCTTTCTAAAAGGGAAGTTAAGGAATTGACACAAAAAGAAATACATACCAATTGCATAAAAAAAGAAGCAACACGTCTTGGTTTTGACGCTTGTGGAATTTCAAAAGCAGCATTTCTTGAAGAAGAAGCACCTAGGCTCGAATCGTGGTTGAAAAATAATTTTCACGGGGAGATGCGCTATATGGAAAATCATTTTGATAAGCGACTAAACCCAACACTGCTTGTGCCTGGGGCCAAAAGTGTTATTTCATTATTGTACAATTATTCTCCTCAAGAAGAACAAAAAAAAACCAGTTATCAAATTTCTAAATACGCCTACGGTGAAGATTACCATCTAGTCATCAAGAAAAAATTAAATGAAATGGTTGATTCCATGCAGCAGATCATGGGAAACTTCAATGCAAGAGTGTTCACAGATTCTGCACCGATCATGGAAAGGGCCTGGGCCCAAAAAAGTGGGTTGGGATGGCTGGGCAAGCATTCTTTACTGATCAGCAAATCAAAAGGCTCCTTCTTTTTTTTGGCTGAAATCATTCTCGACATAGAGCTCAACTATGATGCTCCTTTTAAAACAGATCATTGTGGGACCTGCACCAAATGTATAGATGCCTGTCCAACGCAGGCCATTTTGCCCAACAATACAATTGATGGCAGCAAGTGTATATCTTATTTTACGATTGAATTAAAGGAAGAAATCCCTGCTCATTATAAAGATAGCTTTGACAATTGGGCTTTTGGCTGCGATATCTGCCAGGACGTATGTCCGTGGAACAGGTTTTCTCAGCCTCATAAGGAAGAAAAATTCAAACCCGATGAAAGATTGCTGGACTTCGACAAAAACGACTGGGAAGAGATCACAGAAGATGTTTTTAAAGAAATATTTAAAAGATCGGCAGTAAAAAGAACAAAATTCACAGGATTTCAAAGGAATATTCTCTTTCTAAAAAAATAGAATTCGCCTCCCTGTCTATTGTCAAAAAAAGTAACTTTGTTCACTTAGTCAAAAAATCATAAAATGGGATCCAAAGTAAAAAAAACAGATGCATTAGCTTATCATGAATTTCCGACACCTGGTAAAATTCAAGTAGTTCCAACAAAAAAACATGCTACACAAAGAGATCTTTCTCTTGCCTATTCTCCCGGAGTTGCCGAGCCCTGTTTGGCCATTGAGGAGAACCCACAACTTGTTTATAACTATACGTCCAAAGGTAACCTGGTTGCTGTTATCTCAAATGGAACTGCGGTTCTAGGCCTGGGTGACATCGGTCCTCTTGCTTCTAAACCTGTTATGGAAGGCAAGGCCTTATTATTCAAAATATTTGCGGATATAGATGTTTTTGATATTGAAGTTGACGCCAAGAATATCGATAAATTTGTGGAAACGGTTAAAGCGATCGCACCTACCTTTGGAGGGATCAATCTGGAAGATATTAAAGCTCCCGAAGCATTTGAGATCGAAAGGAGACTTAAAGAAGAGTTGGATATTCCGGTAATGCATGACGATCAACACGGAACTGCCATTATTTCTGCTGCGGCCTTGAAAAATGCCTTGGAAATAGCCAATAAAGAGGCCTCGGAAGTTAAGGTCGTTATCAATGGAGCAGGCGCTGCTGCGATATCCTGTACGCTGTTGTACAAAAAATTAGGAGTCCTGAAGGAAAATATTGTGATGTGCGACAGTAAAGGCGTTCTAAGAACTGATCGTAAAGACCTTAACAAACAAAAAAAAGAATTTACCACAAACAGAGATCTGCATACCCTGGAAGATGCCATGAAAAATGCTGATGTATTTATAGGGCTGTCCATCGGAAATATCGTGAGTCCCGACATGCTGCTGACTATGGCAGAAAAACCCATTGTTTTTGCACTTGCCAATCCTGATCCGGAAATTTCATACCAACTGGCCGTCGATACAAGAAACGATATTATTATGGCTACGGGAAGATCTGATCATCCCAACCAGGTGAATAACGTTTTAGGTTTTCCATTTATTTTCAGAGGAGCCCTTGACGTGAGAGCAACAAAGATCAATGAGGAAATGAAAATGGCTGCGGTGCACGCCCTGGCTGATTTGGCAAAGCAAAATGTTCCTGAACAAGTGAACATAACTTATAACAAAAAGAGTATCACCTTTGGAAAGGACTATATCATACCCAAACCTTTTGACCTTAGGCTGATCGGTGAGGTTCCTCCGGCCGTAGCAAAAGCTGCTATGGATTCGGGAGTTGCTCAAATTCCAATCAAAAACTGGGATCATTACCGGGAATCCCTGGTTGATCGATTAGGTACAGGAAGCAAATTGATGCGATTGATCACAAGTCGAGCAAAGTCCGATCCTAAAACAGTAGTTTTCGCCGAAGCTGACCAGTTAAGCGTCTTAAAGGCCGCCCAAATAGCTTATGATGAAGGCATTGCTATTCCTATCCTTCTGGGAGATAAAATAGCCATAGAAAGTTTGATGAAAGAGATACAATTTGAAGGCGAAATTTCTATTATTGATCCAAAATCAAAGGCTGAAGAAAAAAGAAGAAATGAATTTGCCGAAATTTACTGGAAGAAAAAACAGCGAAAAGGCATGACCTTATTGGAGGCCCAAAAGTGGATGCGCGAACGTAATTATTTTGCTGCCATGATGGTCAATGAAAACCATGCAGATGCGCTTGTAACAGGTTTTACCCGAAGTTATCCAACTGTTGCGAAACCCATGATTGATCTTATTGGAAAGATCAAAGGCATTAGAAAAATCGCTGCCACCAACCTTATGCTCACCGAGAAGGGGCCCTTATTTCTTTCAGATACAGCCATGAATATCAATCCTAATGCAAAGGAATTGGCAGAAATTACCCGGATGACAGATAAAACCATGAAATTGTTTGGCCTGACCCCAAACCTGGCAATGGTATCGTTTTCAAATTTTGGTTCCTCCAAATCAGAATCTGGAACAAAAATGTCAGAGGCAGTAAATTATCTTCACAGATATTTTCCTCATATAAATGTTGATGGCGAGCTTCAGGCCGACTTCGCTCTAAATGGAGAAATGAGAAACGAAAAATTCCCTTTTTCCAAGCTTCAGGGAAAAAAAGTAAATGGTTTGATCTATCCGAATTTAGAATCAGCAAATATCAGTTACAAATTGTTAAAAGAAATTCATTCTGCAGATTCTATTGGCCCCATTATCATGGGATTAAAGAAACCCGTCCACCTGATTCAATTAGGTGCGAGCGTTGATGAGATAGTCAATATGGTATGCATTGCTGTGGTAGATGCGCAGGGTAGAAAAAAATAGATTTATCCGTTAAACACCAAAAAGTATCTGTGCTTATGCCCAATGCACAGATGTTAATATAAGCGGCCTTAATAAGTACCTTTAAATGTTATTAAATTAAGTATAACATTTTCATTTCAAGCGCATAAAATTATTACATTTGACCGCATCCCGATTCAAAATTTATGATTACACATATCCAAGGAAAAATGGTTGAGAAAAATCCTGACCATGTTGTTGTTGAATGCAATGGTCTAGGTTACCATGTAAATATTTCTCTGCAAACATTTTCAAATATTCCAGATCAGGAAAACCTAAAATTATACACCCATTTGGCGATAAGGGAAGACGCTCATATTCTTTATGGCTTTTACAGTAAAACGGAAAGAGAAATTTTTAAAATGCTCATTTCAGTTTCAGGGGTTGGACCCAGCATAGCGATGACAATGTTATCATCGATGGATACGGAAGAAATTCAGCAGGCTATCGGCAGTGAAGATATCCCTAAGATTCAGTCTGTCAAGGGTATAGGGCAAAAAACTGCGCAACGAGTCATTGTTGATCTCAAGGATAAAATTCTAAAAACTTATGAAATTTCAGAAGATTTACCTAGTTCGAACAATACAATCAAAATTGAAGCGTTATCAGCTTTAGAAGTCTTAGGATTTTCCAGAAAAAAAATTGAAAAAGTTATACAAGTTATTTTACAAAATTCTCCTGACATAAGCCTGGAGGAACTCATTAAACAAGCGCTTAAAAACTTGTAACGATTGATCCGAATAAAACGATTTAAATATAATCTCCCTATTATATTAATTGTACTTTTATTGAGTACGACCTTTGTTTCGGCTCAAATAAATTCAGAGAATAATTCCGTAACTAGCAATCAATCAACTACTTCTACTCAAAACGATACAATTGCACCACTTCCTTACTCCTTCAATAACAACCAAAGCGGAAGACTATTTCTAAACGACAATAAAGAACTTGAGATCATCTATGACCCTCAATCAGGGAATTATATTTTGATGGAAAAAATTGGTGATTATTACATCAAATATCCGACACAGATGACTCCGGAAGAATATAAAGACTATCGCTTGCAAAGAGATATGCTGGAGTATTCGAAAGATAAGATCAATGCAATTAGCGGTAAAACAAAAGGTGCTTCTGATGTCCAAAAAAATCTATTGCCAACCTACTATGTAAATTCAAATTTTTTTGAAAGTGTATTTGGAGGAAATCAAATTGACGTAAACGTACAAGGATCGATTCTCATCAAAATGGGGCTGATCTATCAACGGGTTGAAAACCCTCAATTATCTGAAAACAATCGTCAGAATATAACCTTTGATTTTGACCAGGAGATCAATGCCAGTTTGAATGCAAGAATTGGAACACGTTTAAGAGTTTTGGCAAATTTTGATACCCAATCTACTTTTAACTTCCAAAACATGGTGAAGTTAGAATATACACCTACTGAAGATGATATTATCAGAAAGATCGAGGTGGGTAATGTGTCTATGCCGATTAGAAACTCTCTGGTTACAGGTGCTCAAAATCTCTTTGGAGCAAAAATGGAGCTTCAGTTTGGTAAAACAACCGTTACGGGAATTTTTTCTCAACAAAGATCACAAACCAGATCTGTCTCGGCTCAAGGAGGGTCAATTTTAAATGAGTTTGATTTTAAGGCCAGTAACTATGACAATAACAGGCACTTTTTTATTGGCCATGGCTTCAGGGATAAATACAATGAGGCCCTTTCAAATTTTCCTTTGATCAACAGCTCGGTAAACATTACAAGGATCGAAATTTGGGTCACCAATCGAAATGCCACGACCACTGGCACAAGAAATATAGTGACACTTTCAGATCTTGGAGAAAATGACCCAAACAATATTGGTCCAGCCAATGTGATCTCTGTTCCAGGTGGCAAGGACCCATCGAACGAAGCCAACGACCTGAATAATTTGCTGACCCTCAATGGACCGATCAGAAAAATCTCTACGGTTGGCCAGGCCCTAAGCCCATACAATATGGCACAAGGCAGGGACTATACCATACTTGAAAATGCGATCAAACTTGTTCAGGGCGTAGATTTTACTATGAACGCTCAATTGGGTTTTATTACCTTAAACAGACGATTGGTTGATAGTGATGTACTGGGTGTTGCCTATGAATATTCGGATGGAACTGAAGTATATCGGGTAGGAGAATTTACAGATGCCGGGGTCATTGCACCTGACAATTTAGTGGTAAAAATGCTACGCAGTGAGATCATCAACCCAAACATACCCATGTTTGATCTTTTGATGAAAAATGTTTACGAAATCCCAGGCGCCTTCCAATTGCAAAAAGAAGGGTTCAGACTGGAGCTTTTATATTATGATGACAGCACCGGTGAGCCGGTAAACATTTTACAAAACGCGCAAACTCCTGGCGTCAATGACAGAACTATTATGAATCTATTAAGGCTTGACAGGCTGGATCAGAATAATAATTTCAAACCGGAAGGAGATGGCTTCTTCGATTATGTCGAAGGAATCACCATAGATTCACCAAATGGATATTTTATTTTCCCAACAGTGGAACCATTTGGAGAAGACCTGGATGATCAGTTGGTCCCCGAGGATGACGTCTATATTTTTAGGGAACTCTATGACAGAACTCAGGCTGAGGCCCAAAATGATTTTCAGCAAAAAGACAAATATTCATTTAAAGGCTATTTTAAATCGGATGGGAAAAACGGTATCCCCCTTGGCGCTTTTAATGTGCCCAGAGGATCTGTTAAGGTAACTTCAGGAGGAAGAGAATTGGTGGAAGGAGTTGATTATGTGGTGGATTATAACATCGGAAATGTACAGATCATCAATCCAGCTTTGGTCGCATCTGATGCACCCATACAAGTGGATGTAGAGAACAATATCGGATTTAATCAGCAGCGAAGGAGGTATATGGGAGTCGATGTACTGCATGTATTCAATGAGAAACTTGCTGTTGGTGGAAATATCATAAATCTGAACGAACGACCGCTTACACAAAAAGCTCAATTTGGCTCAGAGCCAGTAAATAACACCATTTTAGGTGCCTACCTAACCTATAGAACAGAAGTTCCCAAATTGACCAAATGGACCAATGCACTGCCCAATATAAATACAGACGTTCCCTCTTTTGTTTCTGTCAGGACAGAATTAGCTTATCTAGTTCCCGGCACTCCATCCGGAATTGATTTGGAAGGTGCAGCAACCTCATATGTAGATGATTTTGAAGGCGCTCAAATTCCGCTCGACATCAAATCTCCAAGACAATGGTTTACAGCGAGTACACCACTCGGCCAAAATGGGGACCTTGATTTTACCAATGGAAATGTGGCTGCTGGTTTACCCCCAGAACTAAAAGTGGGCGCAAAAAGATCAAAACTTTCCTGGTATAATATTGACCAGATTTTCTATGGGTCAAGCCTTCGTCCGTCAAATATTGATAGTGACGAATTATCAAGAGCAGAAGTAAGGCAGGTAAACTACAGTGAATTGTTCCCACAGGTTGACCTGGATGTAACACAATCAAGCATCATTAGGACCTTTGACATGGCCTATTTTCCGGGAGAACGTGGGACAAACAACTATGATGACAGCTTTGGAGCGGATGGAAAATATATCAATCCTGAAGACAGATGGGCTGGTGTTACACGTGCCTTGACAACAACCAACTTTCAACAGGCCAATATAGAATACGTGCAATTTTGGCTGATGGATCCCTATGAGAATTATTCCATCAAGCCAGAGGAAGGAGGGCCTGACTCTCCCCCTAGCCTGCAGGATATGCAAGGTGAATTGTATTTTAACTTCGGAAGCATTTCAGAAGATATCCTCAAGGATGATCGTAAAATGTTTGAAAATGGACTGCCTATTGACGGGGTACAAGTTCCCGGATCAAACATAGAATCTACCCCTTGGTCATCTATCCCAACTGATCAATCTCTTTTATATGCATTTCCGGAAAGTGACGAGGCCCGTTTGAATCAGGATCTTGGACTTGACGGAGTGAATGATACCGATGAGGCTATCAAATATGGAAATGTTTTCGGACCTGATCCTTCGGCAGATAACTTCCATTATTTCAGGGGTACAGATTATGATACTGAAGATGCCTCAATAATAACACGATATAAAGATTTCAGCCTTACGGAAGGAAATTCTCCTACAATCAATAATTCTGTGGAGAATTATCCAACTTCCTCTACTACTTATCCTGATGTGGAAGATATCAATAAGGATCAGACGATGAGTGCCATTGAAAGTTATTATCAATATAAGGTCTCTCTTAACAAAACCGATCTGGTTGTAGGTCAAAATTACATTGTTGACACGAGGGTCACGACTGTGACACTAGCAAACAACACCACCCAGACAACAACCTGGTATCAGTTCAGAATTCCGATCACAACACCTGAAGATCCAAATAATATCATTAATGATATGGCTGGGTTTACTTCAATACGTTTTATGAGAATGTTCATGACCAAGTTTAAGATACCCGTCGTACTTAGGTTTGGTGAATTGCAATTGGTACGAGGCGACTGGAGAAGGTATACCAAAACATTAGATGAAGCTATCAAACCACCTCAGGAAATTACACCTGATGAAAACCAGAAGTTTGAAGTAGGTGTTGTCAATATTGAAGAAAATGAAGACAGGCAACCTATTCCTTATGTATTGCCTCCTGGAATTAAAAGAGAAAGACTTCAGGGAACAACAACTATTCAACAACAAAATGAACAATCTGTATCCGTTAGAGTTGAGGACCTGCAGCCAGGCGATACCAGAGCCATCTTTAAAAACACCACTTTTGACCTTAGAATGTATAAGCAATTAAAAATGTTTATTCATGCTGAAAGTAAAGTGGGGCAGCTTGAAGTAAAAGATGATGAGCTTATGGGTATCATCAGATTGGGAAGTGATACAGAAGATAATTACTACCAACTTGAAATTCCTCTAAAAGTGACCAGCTTTAATGCGGTAACAGCAGAGGAGATCTGGCCGGAAGAAAATAATATTGATGCTGCAATTGAAGCTTTTGGCAATCTGAAATTAGAAAGACTTGAAGTAGGCGGGGCTGTAAATGAAATTTATCCTCAACCTCAGTTAGGCGAAACTCCTGAATACAGAATCAGGGTGAAAGGAAATCCTAATCTATCTAATATCAGAACGATCATGTTAGGAGTTAAAAACGTTTCCCTTGCCCCAAAAAGTATGGAGTTGTGGTATAATGAATTACGTGTATCGGATTTTGACAATAAATCAAGCTGGGCAGCCATTATTAATGCTGATGCCAATCTTGCTGATTTTGCCGACATTTCAGTTACAGGAAGTGCGCATAGTATTGGTTTTGGAAGCCTTGATCAAATGGTCAATGAAAGAAGTCAGGATGAAATGAAGCAGTACGGCCTGGTATCAAACATAAATATTGGTCAATTACTGCCACAAAGAGCCAATGTCAGCATCCCTATCAATTTCAGTTATGGAGAAGAATTCAGGGACCCAAAATACGATCCCCGATTCCAGGATGTGCTTTTTAAAAATGGAACAA
The DNA here is from genome assembly GCA_905479625.1 of uncultured Flavobacteriaceae bacterium. Taxonomy (GTDB): domain Bacteria; phylum Bacteroidota; class Bacteroidia; order Flavobacteriales; family Flavobacteriaceae; genus Lutimonas. Next base: position 14,622 of record CAJQNF010000066.1, read on the forward strand.
CAGACAGCGACCAGGCAAGAGATTATACCCAAAGGAAAAGTTTGAATTTCATCAATGTCAGAAAGAACAGAACTTCTATAAGCGGCAAACCTCGCTTTTATGACGTAGAGAATATTTCAGTTTCTTATCTATATAATGAAACTTACCACAGAGATTATAATATTCAAAAATTTATAGATCAAAAAGTCAGGGCCTCAGCTAATTACACCCATAGTTTCGAACCCAAAATCATCGAACCTTTCAAGGGTTGGGGACTGGTTAGTGACAAAGCTTATTTGCAATTTATAAAGGATTTTAATATCAGTCTGTTGCCTACTTCATTTGCCATCAATTCAAATATTATTCGGTCTTATAATGAGCAACTGTCAAGGTCTTTGGTTGCCGGTCTGCCGGATCTACCCTTGTTGCAGCAGCGAAATTTTATGTTTGACTGGGATTATTTAGTGGCCTACAATCTCACAAAATCACTTCAGTTCTCTTTGAGGGCGCTTAATAATTATGTGTATGATGAATTTGATCAGGACCAAGACATTCAACTCTATGATAATTTCTTTAAAATAGGACGACCGGAACACTATCATCAAACGTTTAACCTGACCTATAAAATTCCTTTTGATAAATTCCCTGTGCTGAATTTTATCAATGGAACTTATAACTATACTGCTGATTATGACTGGCAGGCACCAGCCTTTACAATAATTGATGAGGTAGGTAACACGATACAAAATGCCAATACGCACAATTTTACAGCAGATATGAGCATGGACAGGCTCTATGATTATATCGGTCTCTCAAAATTATTTACCAAAAGAAAAACAGTAGACGCCAAACAGGATCCTCAAACCGGGCAAATACTCAAGAGTAAGAAAAGCCTTTCCACCGGACAAAAAATAGGAAGAGTTGGGGTTGACATCCTTACTTCTGTCAAGAATATCAGGCTTTCATATACTGAAAATAATGGAACATTCCTGCCAGGATATATCCCTGAATTTGGATTCCTTGGTCAAAGTAGCTATTCAGGTACTTTTGCACCAACCATGGGCTTTGTATTCGGCAGTCAAGCCGATATTTTGGACAAAGCTCTTAGAAATGGCTGGATGATTTCCAGAGACCCGGGTGACAATTTCTACGCCAGAAATTACAGCAGGTCTCATTTTGATAAATTTGACTATTCGGCCAATGTAAAACTGACAAGAGATCTTGATATTGAACTATTTGGAAACAGGACATATACGGAGAGTTTTAATCAGCAATTGGATGTTGTCAATGGAACACTTGATGCCACACCAAAAAACGGAGTGGGGAATTTTAGCATCTCACAAATCATGATAGGCGCCTCGTTTAAAAATGAAGGTGACGTTTTTCAAAAATTTAAAGATAACCGAGCCATCATTTCCCAAAGGCTAGCAGATGATACAGGAGGAAACATCGATGGATTTGGCGGTACCAGTCAAGATGTAGTGCTTCCGGCATTCCTGGCCGCCTACACAGGGAAGAATGCGAGTTCCGTTCAACTAACAGCTTTCAAAAAAACACCTGTCCCCAATTGGAGGATATCCTTTAAGGGACTCATGTCTATTCCATGGGTAAGAACGAATTTCAGAAGTTTTACTTTAGAGCACAGTTATCGATCAGTTTATTCAATTCTTTCGTTTTCCAATAACCTAAAATACGATGAAAACAATCCTTATGAAGATGTTAACCGGGACATTGCAGGAAATTTCAATCCAAACACACTCTACAACGGCGTTAATCTTATTGAAGAATTTTCACCCTTACTAAGAGTTGATTTCAAACTAAAAAACTCCCTTTCAATGAGAGCGGCCTTCAATAAAGACAAGGCGCTTAATCTGAATTTCAACAATAATACGGTGACTGAAGTTTCTGGAGAAGAATTGGTTCTTGGTATGGGATACAGAATTCAGAATGTTAAAATGAAGTTTAAATCAGGTAGTGGAGGAGGATCTACCACCTTTCAGGGAGATATCAACTTAAAACTCGATGTAGGAATCCGTGAAAACCTAACGGTCGTTCGAGCTTATGGAATTGGAGATGAAATAGATAATGATCAGATAACAGGTGGGCAAAATCTTGTATCATTTAAATTCCTTGCAGATTATTCTTTGAATAAAAATTTACTCGCCTCCTTTTTCTTTGACTATAATAATTCTAAATTTGCAATATCAACCACATATCCCAGAACCTCAATCAATGGAGGTATCAGTGTAAGATACATTATAGGTAATTAACTTAAAGCTTTAAAAATGAACATACCGGAAGAATTAAAATACACGAAAGATCACGAATGGATCAAAATTGAAGGAAACATTGCTACTATTGGTATCACTGATTTTGCTCAGGGTGAGCTTGGGGATATTGTTTATGTTGACATCGAAACTGTCGACGAAACTATAGCACAAAATGAAGTTTTTGGCAGTGTAGAAGCAGTGAAGACTGTATCTGATCTTTTTATGCCTTTAAGTGGTGAGATCATCGAATTCAACGAATCATTGGAAGATGCTCCTGAAAAAGTTAATTCTGATGCCTATGGAGAAGGATGGATGATCAAAATGAAAATTACGGAAACCTCAGAAATTGACAGCTTACTAGATGCTTCAGGATATAAAGAAATTATTGGAGCATAATGCTTTAATTTTGGCCATATTGGCAACCATTATAATAGGAGTGTTAAGTCTTAGTGCAGTTCCGAAGTTAAATCTGGAACTTGGTATCAAATCTGGTGATAAATATTTGCATTTTATTGCCTATTTCGGATTGAGTACCATCTGGTATTTCGCATTGAGAAATAGAATTCAAAAAAGAGTATTCAATTTTTTCGTACCTTTAGCTTTGATCTTTTATGGCATCATTCTTGAGATACTTCAAAGTGGTATTACAACCTATAGAACAGGTGATATTTATGATGCCTTAGCCAACACCGCAGGTGTTATAGTAGGCTTGGTATTATTCAAGAGAATTATCAAATGGTATAGGACAATTTAAAATTTACTTGTTTTTGTCCCGAATAATTCATTAAATTAGCGCAGTATAAAAATTTAAAGAGAAGATGGAAGTAAAAAAGAACCCTAAAGCGAACTTAGAAAAGCATAATAAACAATTCATGCTGTTAGGTTTAGCCCTTGCTTTGATTCTTATTTATATAGGAATCGAATGGAAAACCTTTGAAAGAAGTATTGCTGATCTAGGCATGGCTGATATTGAGGCTGAAGAAGAAATTGATATACCAATTACTGAGAGAATTCAAGAGGTAAAACCACCACCACCACCGCCACCAGCACCTGAAAAGATTGAAATTGTTGAAGATGAGGCAGATATTGAAGAAACGGTCTTGGAATCTACTGAAACTGATGAATCTGAAGCGGTAGAAGTTGAGGAAATTGAAGAAATTGTTGAAGATGAAGAAGTGATTGACGATGTTCCTTTCGCTATTATTGAAAATGTACCTGTTTATCCAGGTTGCAAAGGAAGTAATGAAGAAAAGAAAAAGTGTATGGTAGATAAAATCTCGAAACACGTAAATAGAAAATACAATACTGGTCTGGCTGGGGATTTAGGTTTAAGTCCTGGTAAGAAAAGAGTATATGTACAATTTAAAATTGACAAACAAGGTAAAATTACAGATGTCCGCGCAAGAGGACCTCACGCTCGTCTTGAAAAAGAAGCCGTCAGAGTTGTTCAATTGTTACCTGAAATGACCCCAGGAAAACAAAGAGGAAGACCTGTAGGTGTAAAATATACACTTCCAATTACATTGGTAGTGGAATAACAACTTCCTAAAGATTTATAAAGACCATTTGTCAAAAGCAAATGGTTTTTTTTTGCTCCCTTCACAAGCTCTACCGGATTCATTGTAGCATTCATTTCAAACAAAATTGAAACCATGATAAAAATCATTCTTTTTTTTGAAATATTAATTTAAATTGAGAGGTATTATCAATTCAACATATCATGTTAACCAAAAAAAGCAGCAAGGCCAGGTTGTCTCCCTATAGAAAGCTTTTCTTTCAATTAGGCTTGGTTTTAACTTTGTTGCTTGTATATATCAGTTTGGAATGGAAGACTGTTGAAAGATATGTTGGAGAACTTGATGATGTTTCATTCGAAACGGAAGAATTTGTCGACATTCCGGTTACTGAAAGAATGCTGAAGGTAAAACCTCCTCCTCCTCCTCCGGCTCCCGAAAAAATAGAAATTGTAACGAATGACGAAGAAATTATAGAAACTGTTCTCGAATCGACTGAAACAGACGAAAGTGAATTTATTGAAATTACCGAATATGAAGACATTGAAGAGATAATTGAAGAAGAAGAAGTTCTCAAGGACATACCTTTTGCTATTATTGAACAAGCACCTATTTACCCGGGCTGTAAGGGGAATAAAGAAGAATTAAAGAAATGTCTTCAGGACAAGATCAATAAACATGTTCTAAAACATTTCAGGACTGAAATTGCCCAGGACCTAAGTCTTACAGCGGGTAAGAAAAAAGTTTATGTACAGTTCAAAATTGACAAAACCGGAGAAATTGTAGATATCAGGGCAAGAGGTCCCCATGCCAGACTTGAAAAAGAGGCCATCAGAGTTGTCGAATTATTGCCTAAAATGACACCCGGCAAACAAAGAACAAAACCAGTACGCGTTTCCTATACCTTACCTGTAACGCTCGAGGTAATCCAATAAAACACCACTTTTACAGCGCTGATAACCATACTTTTCTTTGCGATTCTGCTTCGGATGTATCATTAATAATTTGTAGATTTGATATTATAAATCACATGAATGATTCCAAATATAAATAATCTGCCGACCTATGACACGGTTGGTGTTCTGGAACGCGTTGACAGATTCTGCAAGAGAAGTATTAAGAAGTCTTCAAAAGTTGAGGGGCTAAAATTAGCCCTTAGCATGATCGACCTTACCACGCTTGAAGGAAAAGACACTCCGGGTAAGGTTCAACAATTATGTTATAAAGCACTTCACCTGCACGATCAACTGGAAAATATTCCGGCCGTTGCAGCCATATGTGTTTATCCTACCTATGTAAAAATTGCAAAAAAAGCATTGGAGAATTCAACAATTCAGGTTGCTTCAGTTGCTACAGCATTTCCCAGCGGGCAATCAAGCAGGAATACAAAAATCACTGATACTGAATTTGCCGTTGACCAGGGAGCTGATGAAATTGATATGGTCATATCAAGGGGCAAATTTTTATCCGGGGAGTACAACTTTGTTTTTGATGAAATTGCTGCTGTTAAAGAAGCCTGCGGGTCAGCACATTTAAAGGTGATTCTCGAAACAGGTGAAAGATCGGAAGAGCACACG
>CAJQNF010000067.1 GCA_905479625.1 uncultured Flavobacteriaceae bacterium
TTCGTTATAAGAGTTGGCGATAAACTGTATGATTCTAGTGTATCATCCAGGCTAAGTAATTTGCTTTCTCAATTTGAGGATAATCATTATATATCTAAAATCTAATTAAGATAATATCTAGTAAAAATGGCAACAATAAAACCAGCTGAAGTTTCAGCAATTTTAAAAGAACAACTAACAGGATTTGAAGGTAAAGCATCCTTAACTGAAATAGGAACTGTATTACAAATAGGTGATGGTATTGCCAGAGTCTATGGATTGTCAAACGTACAGTATGGAGAATTAGTAGCTTTTGAAGGCGGACTTGAAGGTATCGTTCTTAACCTGGAAGAAGACAATGTAGGGGTAGTATTACTAGGAGAATCTACCGCGATCAGAGAAGGTGCTACTGTTAAACGTACAAATAGAATTGCTTCTATTAATGTTGGTGAAGGAATCCTTGGTAGAGTTGTTAATACTTTAGGAGAGCCAATTGACGGTAAAGGACCAATCGAAGGAGAACTTTTTGAAATGCCATTAGAAAGAAAAGCTCCCGGAGTAATTTTTAGAGAACCTGTAACTGAGCCTTTACAAACAGGATTAAAATCTGTTGATGCCATGATCCCTGTTGGAAGAGGACAACGTGAATTGATCATTGGTGATCGTCAGACAGGTAAATCTACAGTTGCGATTGATACTATTATCAACCAAAAAGAATTTTATGATGCTGGTGAGCCAGTATATTGTATATATGTGGCCATTGGTCAAAAAGGATCTACTGTTGCCGGTATCGCTAAAAACCTTGAAGAAAAAGGTGCTATGGCGTATACAACCATTGTTGCGGCCAACGCTTCTGATGTTGCTCCTATGCAGGTTTATGGTGCGTTTGCAGGTGCTGCCATCGGTGAATACTTCAGAGATACAGGAAGGCCGGCATTGATCATTTATGATGACCTTTCTAAACAAGCGGTAGCATACCGTGAGGTTTCTTTATTATTGAGAAGACCTCCGGGACGTGAAGCTTATCCTGGTGATGTATTCTATTTACACTCAAGATTACTTGAAAGAGCTGCAAAAATAATCAACGATGATGCTATTGCTTCTCAAATGAATGATGTTCCTCTTTCATTACAAGGAAAAGTAAAAGGTGGTGGTTCACTTACTGCACTTCCTATCATTGAAACACAAGCAGGTGACGTTTCAGCTTATATCCCAACCAACGTAATTTCTATTACAGATGGTCAGATATTCCTTACTTCAGATTTGTTTAACTCTGGAGTTAGACCAGCAATTGACGTAGGTATATCAGTATCTCGTGTTGGTGGTAATGCACAGATCAAATCAATGAAAAAAGTAGCTGGTACTTTAAAACTTGACCAGGCTCAGTACCGTGAACTTGAAGCTTTTGCTAAATTTGGTTCTGATCTTGATGCAGCTACATTAAACGTTATTGAAAAAGGTAAAAGAAACGTTGAGATATTAAAGCAGAATCAGAATGATCCGTTTGCTGTTGAAGACCAGATTGCTATCATTTATGCAGGTTCTAAAGATTTATTGAGAGAGGTTCCTGTTGAAAAAGTGAAAGAATTCGAAAAAGACTATCTTGAATTTTTGAATGCAAAACACAGAGATACGCTAGATACATTAAAAGCAGGGAAATTAACTGATGAAGTTACAGCCACTTTGGAAAAAGTAGCAAAGGAAGTTTCTGTAAAGTATGAATAAAACATTAAAAGTTTTGAATTCAAAGGTTTGGATTCCAAATTTATAATTATATAAAGAATGGCAAATTTAAAAGAAATACGTAATAGAATTGCATCCATTGGGTCAACCATGAAGATCACCAGTGCCATGAAAATGGTATCTGCTGCTAAGTAGAAAAAAGCCCAAGATGCCATTGTTCAAATGCGTCCCTATTCTAATAAATTAACCGAGTTATTACAAAATCTTAGCGCGACCCTTGAGGGCGATGATGGAGGAGTTTACACGCAAGAAAGAGAAGTCAATAAGGTATTGATTATTGCCATTACTTCTAACAGAGGTCTATGTGGTGGATTTAATTCTAATGTGATTAAAGAAGTTACTCGTATTGCGAAGAACAAGTATTCGGGTAAAGACGTTTCTATTTTTGCAATTGGTAAAAAAGGAAATGACATCCTTTCTAAGGCACACAGTATTTATAAATTTGAATCTGAGCTTTATGACGATTTAACTTTTGAAAATTCAGCTCCGTTTGCAGAAGATCTAATGGACCAGTTTGCCGATGGTAATTTTGACCAAATTGACATTGTTTATAACAGGTTTAAAAATGCAGCCACTCAAATTGTAACCGAGGAACAGTTTTTACCGATTGTTGCAGCTGAAGAAACTGAGGATGCCGATGCAGATTATATCTTCGAACCAAACAAGGCGGAGATTGTAAAAGGATTGATTCCAAAGTCTTTAAAAATGCAATTGTACAAATCCATTAGAGATTCATATGCTTCAGAACATGGAGCGAGAATGACAGCAATGCATAAAGCAACGGATAATGCAACAGAACTTAGAGATGACTTGTTGCTTGTATATAACAAAGCACGTCAAGCTTCTATTACCAATGAGATCCTTGAGATTGTTGGAGGTGCTGAAGCGCTAAAAAATTAAGTAAAACGTTTTACTATAAAAAAAACTCCAAAGACATCTTTGGAGTTTTTTTTTACTCATATTCGATTTGGACTATTGGGGTACTTTTATCAAAGACCCAAAATGCACTGCATTCATAAATAATTTATTGGTTCCGTACCAGGCTCCCCTAAAATTCGGGTTGTCAGCAAAAAGAACAATTCTTCCCTTACCTCTTTTACTTACTACTATTGAGGCAGCACCTTTCATAATTTCCAGATTTTCCTTACTAATATACCCATCAATATGCGGTTGAGAAAGATATTTACCTACCGTTGAGAACTTATTCTTACTTGGTGACAACCAGACCCTGTTATTCTTGTATACTGGCACCTCTCTATCCAGATAACCATAGGCAATCGGATGAGTGATATCCAAATCAATTCCAAAAATAGCCCCTCCTATCTGCTGTTTTCCAATACTGCCCCTGGACGTTTCATAATTACTCCTATTTGGAGAAGACACTGTATCTAGTTTTCGGGATATCAATTTCTCATCTGCAATTTTCTGTTTCACGGCCCATTCACTTGCTCTTGCCGTTGTGATCAAGGTGTTTCCATCTGCGACCCATTTTTTAATTCTTTCTTTATCCTTTTTCTGAAGCAAACGATATCTACCTGATACCATTATAATCACGTTGTATCTGTATATATCAGTTAAAGAAAATCTACCCTCAGGAACCTTTACAAGCGGTATCTGCATCCTGTTTTCAAACAAATGCCATACTTCTCCTGCTTCATATGAACTTACTGAACCTTCAACCACCATCATCGCATGGGGCTTTGACAAGGTCTGGAAACTTCTGCTTCCTAAACCATTACCCTTCACTGTCATGCCTGTGGCAATCGCATAGGTTTGAACTCCAAATTTAGCGCTGCCATCTTTGACATATTTATAAACAGCATCATGATCAAGCTGAGGCTGATCCTCCACCGGCACCATCAGGGCACCACGTTCAAATCTTTCATCTTTACCATCTATTTTAACCGTAAACGGCTTATTTGATACCTTTACAACCAAACCATGATCCTGAAGATAATAGAGAAGCGCAGGGGCATAATAATCATCATAAGGTATTATGTAGGCATAATTGCTTTTTGAGACCTCTGATACGGCTATGTTATTGTTCTCTGCAGTAATCAATGCTCCTTTTGCCGGCAATTTGGATACAGACTCGTATTTCAAATTATAAAAATTGACCATGGACCAGGCTGAGGTGTCATAAAAAACGCTGTCTCTGTACTTACTGAAAGTCTCAAATAAACTCTGAACCATATAATATTGCTTCTGATTGGTTGGAACAACATAAGAGCTGCCCGCCTTAAAGCTTTTATTATTTATTTTTTGATCCTTTGTGATGGGATATGCCTCTATATGATGCTGAAGTAATACATCTAAAAAAGCCTTATTTCTGTTCTGGTCGTGAGCATCTCCAAAAACATAGCCCTTGATATTAGAACTGTTTGACTTTTGCAATGCATCCTTAAAAAAATCATTTTGATAATTATACAATAGCTCCTTATTCTTTATGGCTGCTTTGATAGTTGCTATACTTGAGACATACTGATTTCTTATGGTAAAAGGAAAAGAAATTTCACCTGTTGGCGTTTCCTGCAGATGTCCTCTGGAACTTGCTTGTTCAAATAATAAGGCAAGCGCCCCGTGCAAGTCCATATAGGTTGAGCCATATCCGGGATAGGTAGAATCATATACCTCATCAGTAAAGTAAAACGAGCCTATCTGATCGAGGTCAGCTGCAAACTGTTCTGCAAATACCTTGTTGAGCACATCTCTATTCTCTGCAGGTGTAATTGGGTTTACAGAAGCTGATTTATTTTTAGGTTCGAAGAAATAAGTACTGTTGGTCCCCATTTCATGAAAATCAGTTACCACATTAGGAAACCACTCATGATACCAGTCCAACCTTCCCTGGGATTCAGGATTTACTGCCAAAAGCAGATCTCTGTTTAGATCAAACCAATAATGATTTGTTCTTCCTCTTGGCCAACCCTCATTATGTTCAATATCATATTTATCTGCAATCAGAGGTTGTCCTTTAAAAGTATTTACCCAATTACTATGCCTGTCTCTTCCGTCAGGATTAATTGTCGGGTCAAGAAAAACAATTATTTCCTCCAAATATTTTTGAACAGATTCATTCTGTGACGCCACTAAGGTATAAGCTGTTAGCATGGCAGCTTCTGTGCTCGAAGGTTCGTTTCCATGAACACCGTAAGCCAAATTAATAAATAAAGGAAGGTCCTTAAAATCGGTCACATCAGTATTTGGATCGACCACTTCTAAATGGCGACGTTTGATACTTTCCAAGTTCTGCA
>CAJQNF010000068.1 GCA_905479625.1 uncultured Flavobacteriaceae bacterium
AATAGTAGCTTTATCTATAACATATCTATCCTGACTAAATATAGCTCCTGTTAAGGCATATTCACCAGTTTGATCTACTAAATCAAGGACTTCTTCCCATTGATCGTCTTCATAAACATAAATTGTTATGATAGGGCCGAACAATTCGGTACACATTGTTTCGTATTTAGGATTGCTGGTAACAATTACCGTAGGCTCAATAAAATACCCTACAGAATCATCATATCCACCACCAACAATAATTTCGGCATCCTGATCTTTTTTAGCCTGATCGAGATATCCTGAAAGCTTTTTAAAAGCACGGTTATCAATAACTGCATTGATAAAGTTTGAAGAATCACCAGGTGTTCCAATTTTGAATGAGTTCACATCCTTAATAACTTGTTCTTTAATGTCAGCCCATAAACTTTTAGGTAAATAAGCTCGTGAAGCAGCTGAACATTTTTGACCTTGGTATTCAAAGGCGCCTCTTGAAATAGCAGTTGCTACTTCAGGAGCATTAGCTGATGGATGGGCCCAAATAAAATCTTTTCCACCTGTTTCTCCTACGATTCTTGGGTAAGAACGATAAAATTTCACGTTTTTTCCAATAGTTTCCCAAAAGTTATCGAATACTGGGGTAGACCCCGTAAAGTGTACTCCTGAAAAATCTTTATTGTTCAATAAAACATCTGTAATAGTTCCTGAATTTCCGGTAACCATATTGATAACACCATCAGGTAAACCAGCTTCTTTAAACAATTCCATAATCACATGAGCAGAATATACTTGAGATCTTGCTGGTTTCCATATTACAACATTCCCCATCATGGCCGGAGCTGCAGGTAAATTACCGGCAATGGCTGTAAAGTTAAAAGGTGTGATCGCATAGACAAAGCCTTCTAAAGGTCTGTATTGCATCCTATTCCAAATGCCCGGTGAAGATTCAGGCTGGTTAGAATAGATTTGAGTCATAAACTCTACGTTAAAACGCAGAAAATCAATCAACTCACAGGCAGCGTCAATTTCTGCTTGCATCACATTTTTTGATTGAGCGATCATCGTTGCTGCATTCATTCTGTATCTGAATGGCCCGGCTAATAACTCGGCAGCTTTCAAGAAAATGGCTGCTCTGTGTTCCCAGCTAGTGTTGGCCCATTGTTCTCTTGCTTCAGCCGCTTTTTCAACTGCCAATTCAATATGTTCTTTATCTGCAGTATGATACTTTCCTACACTATGCTTGTGGTCATGTGGAGGGTTAATGTCAACAGTATTCCCGGTTCGGTATTCTTTTCCTCCAATATAAAATGGAATGTCTACCTGTTCGTTGAACATTTTGTTATACGTTGCAATTAAATCTGTGTGTTCTTGAGTACCTGGAGCATAAGCGTTTACTGGCTCGTTTATCGCTTTTGGCACCTTGAAAAATCCGTTTGACATATGATAATATTTTAGATTGGAATAATTCTTTTTTTAGTGAGTGCAAAGGTACGAAATATGTAAGATTTTAAGACTTAACTATGTGCGAAATGTTAACTTTGTCGTTAATGATTCGTTAAATTTTTATATTCACATTTTTTATGTGCACAGTTACATTTTTACCATTAAACGAAAATGGGTTTGTTTTAACCTCGAGCAGGGACGTTGGCTATCAGCGAGAAAAAGCATTAGCTCCTCAGACTTATCTAGAAGATGGGGTTTATTTACAGTATCCAAAAGATGGAAAAGCAGGAGGGACTTGGATTGGAACAAGTCGAAATAATAGATTGATCTGTTTATTGAATGGCGGGTTTGAAAACCATGTTCAGCAAAAATCCTACGCCAAAAGCAGAGGGTTGATCGTAAAGGAATTACTGATAGCCGAAGATTTTGAAGAAATGAGTATGACAATAGATCTTAAAAGGATAGAACCTTTTTCCCTTGTTGTTGTGACCTGGAAATCTGAATCACAGCTCTGGGAATTTGTATGGGACGGGAACAACAGGCATGTAAAGAAACTTCCCTGGCAGCCTTCGATTTGGTCTTCTTCTACTTTATACACTCATGATATGAAATCCCTTCGGCAGGACTGGTTTAGGGAATGGTTTATCGGAAAAGGCATGTCACCTGAAAATATCCTTGATTTTCATAAACACGCGGGCTTAGGATTTCCGGAAGTAGATGTGTTTATGAGAAGAGAAAAAGTAGGAACCGTAAGTATTACCCAGGTAATTGAATCAAAAGAGAAAAAAGAAATGAATTATTATCCTGTTTAACTAGGATAGAAATGCCAGAAACGATACAATCACTCCTCCAATAATGGCTAAAATAACAAAAGAAATGTTGAGTATTATGTATTTAATAAAGGTTTTAAACCATCCTTGGCCGTAGAACTTTCTCATGGCCTTATATAGATATAACATAAATGTAAGGACGAAGATGAAATAGATTGCATTTGAAGGTACAATACGATTTGCAATCAGGAAAATCAATAATAAGAGAAAGAAAACGGTTTGTACATGGAAAACAAACACAAGGTTCTCCGTGTAATTAAACTTTTTTCGAATATAGAGAAGTGTTACCATTAATGTGAAAATCGGTAACAAAAAGAAAAGTGCTATCGAAATCCTTGAAACCACTCTATCTACCATTTGAGCCCCAAAAATTTCAGGATCCTCAACGGCATCATTCCAATCAGTAGATTTTGAGTATAAGAAAACATTCCAATAGTTTTTTTCGTAACCAAGTTTTTCTATTGCCGATGGGGCATCAACATCGGGTTCTTCTTTTTGAAAATCCATGAATGATTTAACCTTGTTCAAGACCCTCACAATTTTTCCATTTGTTGGATCTTCACCTGACTCGCGAACAAGAGCCAGAGGTATTTCATAATTGATTTCTTTAGCTTTAAAAATGCTATCCAAATGTTTAACGGCTTTCTTCTTTAAATTATCCTTTTTTGAAATTTCTTCCCAGCCATCACTAACTTCTGACCAAGCATTAACATTTACATCTTTATCATCATCTGTAAGAGCTCTAGCCTTTTGGTCTATGGCCTGAAGAATTTTGATCAACAGAGAATCTTTTTTAGCGGATGAATTAGAATCTTTCTTAAAATCATCTAATAATTCCGGATTGTCACTAATTGAATCTACATAAGCATATATTAGTAACTTATTGTAGTTTGACTGTTTTTCGAGTTGGTTTTGAAGAGAGTCTTTATTGATTGAAAAGCCTTCCAACTGTGTTTCTATTATTGAAAGGGTACTAGAGTCTATTTGCACATTATTTTCCTCAAGTTCCTTAAGTGTTTCTGATTTGATACTATCAAGCACTTCTCTTCCTTTTTCAGCATTTAATTCAGGAACAATATCAGTAGTATTATGAGTCACTGGTTTAAATTTATCAATCGTTCCAAATATTCCGATAAGCAGAAAAAATAATATCGTAATTTGAATATATAATTTAAACGGATTTACATAACTCATTCTCTTTCCCTCCACGTAATTCTTGGTTACAAATCCAGGTTTGAAAATAAGTCCAACTATTGTATTTAACAGCCGGCTATCAAAAGAAAGAAAATCATCAAAATAAGCCGAAAGATATTGCTTCAGACTCACTTTTTTGAGATCATTGACCTGACCACATCGCGAGCAAAAATTATCCTCTTCCGAAATACTATTTTCGCAGTTCAAACACTTATTCCCGCGAATATTCTTAGTAAATCGGGTGATTGATTTCATAAAACGGCAGAATTATTCTAAAAACTAAAAGTAAGCAAATTAATTAGAAGTGGCAGGGAGCATAAGTTGAAAGGTGGGGATATTCACTTTAAATTTTTCAGAAGTTGAAAAATTGATCATACTGTAGTAACCGTTCATGGACCCTATAGGTGATACCAAAAAACAATGAGAGGAATAAGTATAAGATTGCTTGGGCTTAAGTATCGGTTTTTTACCTACAACGCCCTCTCCCTCAACTACTTCAGATTCATTTAAAGAGTCAAAAATATTCCAGCGTCTACTTAATAATTGAACGGTATCGCTACCTTGATTTTCAATGGTGATGCTATAACTAAAGGCATAATACACCTTAGAATTTTGATAGCGATTGCCTTCAAAATTAGAAGTGATTGAAATTTTTATTCCTTTTGTAACTTGTTGAATCATAGCTTTTCAATACCCTTGATTGACATCACAAAGATATGAATAATTTTAAAAAAGATGAGATTTTCCTAGTTTAACGTCTTTGGCAAAGTCAGCAATACTTCTTTTTTGAAGCTCTTCCTTCACTTTATTAGTAAATGGGGATACTAAATAATGAATTGAACATGGATCTTTATCGCTGCATTTTGGTAAACCCATATAGCAGGAATTAAAAGAATCAGATCCATCAATATGTTGAATCACATTCATAAGATTTCCTGTTAATTGTGTTTGAGTAAGATAAAACCCACCTTTAGGACCTTTTGATGAGCTGATAATATTTTCCTTTTTCAGATGCTGAAATATTTTGGCAAGAAAAGGAAGCGGGACATTGATGGCTTCACCAACTTTTTTTGACCCTATTTTATTTATTTCTGAGGCATGAATAGCTAAATAAATGACTCCTCTAATGGCATATTTACTTTCATTGTTTAACATACTACAAATATATAAAAGATAAATTTATCCTTTATATGATATTTATCATGGTTTTAGTGACTTATGTTACATAATTTTGTGCAACAATTACAATACTAACTTAATTCTTTTTATTATGAGAACGAGATTATTTTTAATGACATTAATATTTCTTTTATCCTTGGTTTCTTGCAAAAAGGAGGCGACCAAAGAAGATAATATTAATAATAATGCTACCGAAACAAAGACTACTACAGGTCAATCCGGAGTAAAGGATAGTGACTCAGATGCCAATGCATTACAGGTGGCAAGATCCCTGGAAGATTTTAGCACTTTAGTCGTTGCGATAGAAGCTGCTGGCGTGGAAGATGCTCTTGTTAACGCAGGTCCGTTGACAATCTTTGCACCTTTAAATACGGCTTTCGGTAAATTACCTGAAGGTACAGTTGAAAGCCTTGTTAAGCCTGAAAATAAGGCGACTTTGGCATTTATTCTAGTAAATCATGTAGCTCCAGCTAATTATCCTATCAAACAATTAAAGAAAGAAGCAAAAAAAGGCAGAAAATTGTATATGGCTTCAGGAAAATATCTGATTGTTGAAAATAAGGATGGAGATATTTACGTGGGAGGAACAAAAATATTAAAAACAGTACAAGTAAGTAATGGCTGGATACATGTTGTAGATGACGTTTTGGTTCCGGCAGAATAAATTTGATATAACTAATAATTAAAAAAAGAAAAAATGAAAATGAAATTAATAACCTTAATGGTGCTTACTCTGAGTCTTGCGAGTTGCGGAGGTGATAAACCTAAAAATGAGGCACCTGTGGGTGCTCCTATGCAACAAACGGAAGTAACTTCAGAAATATCTGATCCAATGCTGAACAAAGGAATTGGACCTATTAGCAGTGTTACACTGGGCGAAATTGATCAGGCGATGGTTGCTGAAGGAGAAGCAGTATTCAAAGCTAAATGTACGGCATGCCATAAAATCAGTAAAAAGTTTGTCGGTCCGGCACTTAAAGGAATCACGCAAAGAAGAAGTGCTGAATGGATCATGAATATGACAATGAATCCGGAAGAAATGATTAAAAAAGATCCAATTGCAATTCAATTATTAGCTGAGGCAAATGGAGCACCAATGGCAAATCAAAATTTAACAGAAGAAGAGGCGAGAGTCCTTTTAGAATATTTTAGAACAAAAAATTAATCCGACTTAAATCTTAATAATTATGAAAACAATGTTTAATTATTTTATCACCCTTACGGTACTTGCTTCTTGGCTGGTTTCTTGTGGTGATATGAATTCAGGTAAATCTTCCAACCAAGGTGCATTATCAAGTAATGCAGCAGAGAAGGTATATGTTGCTCCGGGAGAGCACGATGACTATTATGCCTTTGTTTCGGGTGGATTCAGCGGTCAACTTGCTGTTTATGGTTTGCCCTCAGGTAGATTGTTTAAAGTGATTCCGGTTTTTTCTGTTGATGCTGAAAAAGCTTGGGGTTTTAATGAAGAAACAAAACCTATGTTGAATACATCACATGGTTTTATCCCTTGGGATGATTCTCATCATCCTGATATTTCACAAACAAATGGTGAACTTGATGGTAGATGGGTTTTCATAAACGGGAACAATACACCTCGTATAGCAAAAATCGATTTAACAACCTTTGAGACTACAGAGATCATTGAAGTACCTAATTCAGCTGGAAACCACAGTTCATCTTTTGTTACAGAAAATACCGAGTACGTTGTTGCCGGAACGAGATTTTCAGTGCCATTTCCACAAAGAGATATGCCAATTTCAGAATACAAAGGAAATTTTAAAGGAGCTTTATCTTTTATTTCAGTAGCACCTGAGGATGGAAGAATGGATATCAAATTCCAAATCATGATGCCAGGTTTTGACTATGACCTATCTCATCCAGGTAGGGGAGCGTCTCATGGATGGTTCTTTTTTTCAACCTATAATACAGAAGAAGCTAATTCATTGCTAGAAGTAAATGCTTCTCAAAATGATAAAGATTTTATTGCAGCTATCAATTGGAAAAAAATTGAAGCTTATGTCAATGAAGGAGGAGGAAAAATGGTTCCTGCTAATTATGCACATAATGTTTATGATGAGTCTACACATATGGCTACATCAACAATGAAGAAAGAAGTACTTGTAGTTGATCCAACTGAAGTTCCTGGTGCCATCTATTTTATGCCTACGCCAAAATCTCCTCACGGTTGTGATGTCGATCCAAGTGGTGAGTATATTGTTGGTAGTGGAAAACTTGCGGCTGAATTGACAGTTCATTCATTCAGTAAAATGCTCAAAGCCATTGAAAATAAAGATTTTGATGGAGATGCTTATGGTATCCCAATCCTATCCTATGAAGCAACCTTAGCCGGTGCAGTTAAAAATCCTGGCCTAGGACCACTTCACACGGAATTTGATGGCAAAGGAAATGCTTATACTACTTTCTTTATCTCATCAGAGGTTGTTAAATGGAAATTAGGTACATGGGAAGTTCTTGACAGACAAAAAACATTTTATTCTGTAGGTCACTTGATGATTCCTGGTGGTAATTCGGCAAAGCCATTTGGTAAGTATGTGGTAGCGATGAATAAGATTACCAAAGATAGATACCTGCCCGTTGGGCCTGAAATGGAGCACTCTGCTCAGATATATGATATTTCTGGTGATAAGATGGAGCTGATTTACGATTTTCCTACGCATGGTGAACCGCATTATGCTGCGGGTATTCCTGCTGAATTGTTAGCTCCTAAATCCAAAAAAATCTATAGGTTAGATGAAAATAAACACCCCTATGCTGTATTAACCCCC
>CAJQNF010000069.1 GCA_905479625.1 uncultured Flavobacteriaceae bacterium
GTCATCAATTAATTTAAATGACTCCCTGACAATATCTGTGGTCTGTGTGGCATCACCTTGTGACACAGCAAGCCCTGTATTTCCATTAGCAAATGCATTCTTAATGGATGGGTATGCTGGTCTTGCAAAATTTACTACACATGGGTAATCGTTCAATTTACAAATAACGTCCTCTGTAATAAATACATCAATTGCAGCCAGGCCTTCTAAAACTTCTTCTATGGTTTTAGTCGAATCATATAATAGAAAATCTGAATCAGGAACATTAAAAGGGGAAGCAATTGTAGAGCATTGGGGAGTTATTCCTTTTAACAAATCGATCGCACCTTGAAACTGTCCCTTAACGGGTATGATTTCAACAAGCACCTTATTGTTATTCAATTGAAAAATAAGCGGTGATGGCTGCTCTCCGGCGATTCCATCACAAAGAGATGTTAGTTCCTGTCCGATAAGGTCTAAAGACTTTCCATTTCCAATTACAGGAAAAATAAAACTATCATCTGGCTCACAATAGGCAGAATTTCCATTGGCCACTACTGTCTTCTCTTTTCCATCGCTGATTATGGTCCATTGAACAAAATCACCTGGGCCAAATTCTTTTGTAAAAGTCTTTTTATTCAAACCTGGTTTAAACCTATTCAAACCTTTGGCTACTTTTTTTCCATTATTAGATTTAATGATACTACCATTCTCATCTATGACCACTTCTTTTTTAGTGGGGTTTTCATAGGAAAATGTAGCTTGAAATAATCCAGCATCAATTTTTTTGACGCAAACCAAAGGGATAATTTCCTTTTCTTTTTGCGCATATCCTGAAAAGGAAAAACAGCATAATACAAATACTGTTAAGATCCATCGATGATTGGATCCGTTTTTAATTTTATGGTAAATTAATGGAAGTTGCGTAAAAAAGTAATTTTTTTTCATAATAAGGGGATTAAGATTTTTAAGCCAGCTATAATTCCGCCCACGTTAAACCTTTAAAATGGTTATGAAATATAATATTTCCCGGTTGTAAAATATTGTCAACTAGGACGAAAGGCATCAATTAGTGTCCGAAAGTCTACAAATAATTTTCTAACGATAACATCTGTTACCTCTTTGGTTCTATATCATTCGTTTTTAAACATTTATCATCTTATTAGCGTCACGTAATCTGTTCGACATTTTTTCAAGCAATCTATATGCTAAAGAGGCATCATTCTGAATTGATTCATAAAAATTTTTCTTATCAATAGTCAATACCCTGACCACTCCAAGGGCCTTTACCGTGCACGATCGCACATCCTTTTCAAATAGTCCCATTTCGCCAAAAAATTCAGTTTCTCCAAGTTCTGCCAACTTAATGTCATCTCCGTTGTGTTCATTGATCACCTCCACCTTTCCTTCCTGAATAACAAATAGACAATTTCCTGATGTACCTTGCTTAATGATCACTTCACCATTTTTATATATATGACCCAGATTTTTTTGTTTATTCTTTAAATGGGATTGATCAATGATTTGAGGTTTTGAAAAGATGCCTCTGATTAAATTGAATAAAAGTAAGGGATGGAAAAAACGCCTCAAGATATTACGATAACTGGCACTGCCAGTAAATGTGTCCCATAGAGCGGAACTCATTAATTTTTTTGTATTAGTTGCCCTTTGTTCACGAAGAACCGAATTAAGAACCGCTTTTTTCAATAAAGAAGATCTTTGAATAATCCTAGTCACTAAAAATATCAATTTTCCTACCCTGTTATCCTTATCAAGATCACGGCAGACTTTTTTGTATGAATTTTGAAAGCTTTTTTTACAAATTCCCTCAAAAACCGCTGTTTTAGCCGCAGCCCTGCCAGTAATATAAGCAGCACCAATACCGTTCTTATATAATTTTGACGAAGCTGAATCTCCGATTAAGACAATGTTATGGTCATAGGGCTGTACTGCTCCTTTAACATTGATAAAGGGATAACATTTACACGGAGCCGAATCTCTTAAAATCATATGCTTTGGAAAGCACCCTTTCACCTGCTCTGAAGTGATGAAATTTTCAACAATTTCTTTGTCTATATCTTTCCCTAACAAGACCAGTGTTACGTAATCATCTTTCGGAATTAATGCGCCAAAGGTAACTTGTGGAAGATTCAGCAAGAATACATGCATTGAACCACCAAAATATTCATCTACCTGATCTCTTCCCAAATAAAATTCACTGATATAGGTTCTTGTCAATTTAGGAGGAACGAATTGGGTGCAGACCTGTTCAAACATCTTAAGTGCCTTTTTATTAAGACCTACCCCCCCAACAACAAGGTCATATTTCTTATTTACAGATTTTTTAGATTTTACAATGATTCCATCGTCACATCTTTCAAGTTCAGTAATTTTTTCTAAAATGACTTGTGCCCCTTTTTCTTTGCAAAGATCAAGTAGGTAATTATCAAAACTGCGCTGAGATGTGTCAAGACAACCTTTTGGTCCACATCCGCGAAACACTGAAGCAATCCTATGCTCTTTACTTGGCGTTTGTATTACGGCATCCCCATTTTCCACATGCATGGTATAAGTATTGATGCTCCTTTGGATGATTTCTGTCGGAATAATGATACCGTCAGTTGATAGCTTTTGAACTAAGGACTCTGAAATAATACCGCCGCAATGATTGCATCCCCCAGCTCCAATTTTATTAAAGTTTTTGGCCTCATAAATATCTATGGAAATATTTAAATCAAGTCTGCTGGCAAATTCGAGAGCATAATAGGTGAAAAAACTGCCTGAAGGACCACCTCCGATAACCGCAATATTCGACCCTTCAACAAGCTTAATTTCCCTATTTAACAGACCGGACATAAGAAAGAATTCTATTCATTCAAATCCTTCAAACCTATATTATGCTTAAAAAAATCAAAGTATAAAGGATTGTTCATCACTCATTATCTGTACTAGCGGATACAGATATTTGTCCGTTAAATTTAAACGAATAATTATTTAATCTTTATGACTTTTATCATGGTTTAATTAATTTGCATTACTCCAAGTTATTTTTTAATGTTTGTAATCCTAAAATATTAGACCCCAAAACCCTAAACTGCAACCTTATATCGTATTGATTTATTGCTCATTAAAAAATTATTCATCGTTTATAACTCAAATCTCAGTTTTCCTGTCTGCGTTTACAAATACGCAGAATATTGATCTTCATACCTATCTTTAAAATGATCAATACACAAAATGTCAATTAATGAATGTGTAAATATTAGGCGCCTTTTTGTAGTATGTAATTATAAAATTCCCCTGATAACCATGCATGTTTACTAGAATACAAATCAAATATTTCGTATTTTAGGACTGAAAAATCAACTGACTACATTTTAAAATATGAATCAAAGGGTTATAAAAATATCCAAGATTGTCGCTATAACTCTTGTTTCGATAGTATTGTTACTTGCTGTGGCTATTGGAATCATTTTCCAATTTGTGCTAACTCCCGAGAAAATTACGCCTAAAGTGGTTCAGGCGATCAATAAGAACCTCAATGCCGAGTTATCGATAGATGCCATTGAACTGACCTTTTTTAAGACATTCCCTAATTTTAAACTAGAATTAAAAAATGGTTATATCCTGAATCATTCAGATTCTTTGCAAGATTCGACTTTTAGCCAAAATGATACACTTATTCAATTTGATTATGGGGTGGTTAGTGTTAATCCAATTGCGTTTATTGGCAATAGCATAGAAGTCAATAAATTCTCTTTTGAAAACCCAACTATAAATGCCCATGTTTCTTCTGAAGGTGAGGTAAACTGGGATATTGTGAAGGACAATGAGCCTAAACCCGTCGATAGCCTCTCTTCAACTGATACAGAACAAAAAGATTTTAATGCCAGTATTAATATAGAAGAAATTTCGATTTTTAATGGAAATCTAAAATTTGATGATCAATACAGTGACAATTATATGACTGTAGAAGGATTTGATATGAATGTCGCTGCCAAATACAGCGAAAAGGAAGTACTACTCAAGCTCATCTCCCAAAGTGATAATGTAATTATTAGAAAAAAAGGGAATACTTATACGGATGAATTGACTGTTCTGTTGAATACTGATTTTTATGTCAATCGCTCAACTAAAGTGATCGATTTAAAGAATGCCAAAGTAGGTATCAATGACATTACATTTGATGCCGAAGGTAGCTTAAATCCGAACAGAGAAAAGAAGTATATTGATGTTGATCTGCACCTTGATCTGGAAGTGCCGACGCTCAATACTTTGGTAGATTTAGTTCCTGAAGCAGTTTTTGATAAAACAGATAACTATGAGGCAACTGGAGATGTTTCAATCATAGCAGACATCAAAGGGATTTACAAAAAGGGGACTATTCCGGCAATCAATGCTAAATTCAAGATAAATAATGGTAGCATCTCCTATAAGAATCAGTCAAACAAAATTGATCTTATTGAGGCTGATATTGACGCATACATATCACCTGAAATACACAAAGGCTCACACTTTAATATTAAAAATTTCACCTTGAAAGGCATCGGAACCGAAATAAATATTAAAGGAAAGGGTCGAAACCTCTTTGACAATGCAGACCTCGATATTACTGCTGATGGGAAACTTGACCTTGAAGCGTTGGAGAATAGTTTCCCGTTTAAAAAAAGTTTAAACTTGGAAGGGGCAGGAGAAATCCACCTTACCTCTAGTTTTAACATCAATGATATCCGAAATCAGGATTATGGAAAAATACAGGCATTGGGAACTCTCAATATGGATAAAATTTTATTTCACAATCAATCAGATAGCATTCTGCTTCATTTAGAAAAAGCAAACATTCACCTTGAGCAAGATCAAAATAGCAATTTATTGACTGAAAAAACGACAAAGGTGATTGGTGGAAAAATTCTTATCCAAAACCTTGAGTTCAAGGATGGCAAAAATTCTTCTGGAAATTTAGATGTTTTAGACATCAAATTTGCGACTACACCCATTAAAGATTCAACCAAAGTAGCTGTTGTTAAGGCCAAACTCTCCATCGAAAATGGGTATTTTAATTTTGGTGATACGCTAAAGGCACAATTGAACTATATCAATGCCCAGATCAATCTTGAGCCGGCCAAAACCAATAATAAAATACCAAAATTGACATCAGTTTTTCAAATAGATTCGGCTGGAATACAATCTAAAGGACGATTTTTTGCTATTTCAAAAGGTTTTTATGACTTAAGCTCAACAAAAGTAAATAACAATTGGCCTATTGACGGACATATTTCATTTAACCAACTGTATGCCTATACCCCTACTTTTCCATTGTTATTAAAAATGCCTAAAACCAAATTCAGTTTTAAACCAGGCATCATCAGTTTGGATCACGCAAAAATTGAGATAGGAAATTCTGATATAGAAGCTACGGGAAAAGTGTATAATATTGGAGATGCTTTTTTCGATAATAAAATGGTCAAGGGAGAACTAAGTGTTACATCAAATAACCTTGACATCAATGAATTCATACAAGCCCTAAACGATGGAAGTATTGCTAAGGAAAAAGAACTCGCAGAGGTTGTAGAAGATGATAAGGACGTGACAAAAAAAGGGGCATCCAAAGAACCTAAATCTTTTGTGGTTCCTGAAAACTTAGATTTAAGTTTAAACAGTCATTTTAAAAATGTGGTCTATAAAAATTTTAATATTAAAGATGTGATTGGGATCATTACTATCAGGGATCAGGAAATTCATCTAGCCAATTTGGGAATGGTCACTATGGCTGCAAAAATGGCCACAACTGTAGATTATACCTCAAAACAGAAAGGCCAGGCCGCTTTGAATTTTGATTTTAAATTATATGATATAGATCTTTCCAGATTAACTGTTTTGATGCCTGTATTAGACTCCTTACTTCCGATGGCCAATTCTTTTGAAGGTAAAGTGAATTTCAGAATGAAAGGGGCTACCAAAGTGGACAATGACCTGGGAATGCAGGCAAAATCACTTAATGCAATAGCCCGTATAGAAGGTGATAATCTTGTCATCTTGAATGGAGAAACATTCGATAAAATTGCCAAGATGCTATTTTTTAAAAACAAAGAACAAAACACTATTGATAAATTACAATTTGCTGTGGTTTTTGAAGACGAGGAAATCCTAATTTTCCCTTCAGTGGTTCAGGTTGATCGTTATCAAGTAGCAATTGGAGGGCAGCATAACCTCGATATGTCATTTAATTACCATTTCTCTATTTTGAAATCACCGATGCCGTTTAAAGCCGGAATTGACGTGAGTGGCACTGACGATGACATTGATTACAAAATCACCAAGGCTAAATATAAATACTTGTTTTCCAACAAAGAGCGCCAGCAAAAAAAGGCGGATAGTACTTTGATCAGAAAAAAGAATTCCATTATTAGCAGTCTTCCTTTTTGAGATTTCTGTAAAAAATATTTCGGTGGTGATCTCTCTACAGAAATTCATCGAATTGAAATATGCGCTGTTTTCAATAATCCATTTTTAAAATAAAATTGAACAAATTGTCGGCTTATTCAATATATGGGCTTACTATTCGTTATGTAAAAAGTTGATAAGTATGTTATTGACCAACTTTAAATTTTCAAAAGATGAAAGCTGTAAGAAATATATGTGGTATACTGGTTATGATGACCCTTGTTTTAGTTGCCTGTACGACGGCAAAAAGCCAATATGAAAAAGGTAATTATTATGATTCGGTGATGCGCTCAGTTGAAAAACTCCGCAAAAGCCCAAATAATAAGAATGCCCGTGAAACTTTAGCAAATGCGTATCCTCAAGCGGTGAACACCTTTATGGATAAGCTGGAAAATGAGGACCACGCCAATGTAGATTTTAAATATACCAAAGCAGTTTACACCTATCAAAAGTTGAATAAAATGTATGAAAGTATTCAACGTTCGCCAGGTGCCAAGGATGTACTTAGCAATCCAAAAAAATATTATAAAACAATTGATAAGATCAAACCTGATGCAGCTGAAGAACAATATGCTGCAGGGATGTATCAATTGTCAATGGGAAGCAGAGACAATGCCAAACAGGCTTACTATTATTTTCTTGAAGCGGATAAGTTCATCCCCGGCTATAAAAACGTAGGAGAAAATATAGATGAAGCTTACCACAGATCTATTTTACATGTTGTGGCTAATTTAAAGCCAGTTCAATCGAGAACCTACGAAATCAGTGCAGATGTTTTTTACAGACAAGTTGAAAATACATTGAAGCAAATAGAAAATAACGAGTTCATCCGATTCTACACACCTGAGCAGGCTTCAAAAAATAATATTCAAAACCCCGATCAGATTCTGGAAGTAAATTTTGAAGATTTTGTTGTTGGTGAAACCCATACCAAGGAGTTGATAGAAAAAATGGAACGCGATAGCGTTGTAATTGGTGAAGTTACCCTTGACAGTGGTCGAAAAAAAGAAGTGATTGGTACAGTTGATGCTGAAGTAGCACTTTTCAGAATGGAAGTGATTTCAAGAGGTTTGGTCAATTTATCGATCACAAAAAATGGAATGGATGATAAGGATCTAATTTATCAGGACTTTCCCGGTGAGTTTGTTTGGTTCCATGAATGGGGACAATTTAATGGCGATCAACGCGCACTTACAGATCAGCAAATTGCTGTTTGTAACAACAAAAGGATCAACCCAGCTCCACCTCAACAACTATTTGTTGAATTCACAAAACCTATCCACCAACAATTACATAATAGGTTGATGGCCTTTTACAAGAATTATTAATTGATTAAGATTTTTTTGAGTTGTAGAATTTTAGTGAGGG
>CAJQNF010000070.1 GCA_905479625.1 uncultured Flavobacteriaceae bacterium
CTTTATCGCTGGAAGAATGATGTTGGTTAGAGCTATGGTGATGGGTTGGCATCTTGACAGCATAGAACCCAGCAGTACACCTGATATTCCTCAAAACAGGAGCTACAATTTTTCGGCAATGGTACCCTTGCAGTTACACAATAGTCTTGATCATTTAAGTCACATTAAAACATTGATCGTTGGGGGAGGAGAGGTGCCATCATCACTCAGTGAAAAAATCCAAAACCTTACTACTAAAATATATGCCACTTATGGCATGACAGAAACCATTACGCATGTTGCCTTGAGTCCTCTTAGTAAAAGTGCAGGTAAAAGAGGAAGCGAAACGATTTTTAGGGCTTTACCCGGAGTCCATTTGTCAACGGATAACAGACAGTGTTTACTGATCAACGCGCCTCATATTTGCTCGGAGGAGTTAGTAACCAATGATATTGTTGATCTTAGATCTGATGCTTCGTTTAAATGGCTGGCCCGATATGACCATGTGATCAATTCAGGCGGGATTAAATTGATTCCCGAATTAATAGAAGCCAGGTACAAGAACTTGATTGACAGGGCGTTTTTTGTTTACGGAGTTCCTGATCAGCGTTTGGGTGAGCGGTTGGTACTTGTTATTGAAGGGGAGGAAAGAAATCAAATATTGAATAAAATTAATGAGTTTCAGCAGCAGCTGAATGATGCTGTGCCTAAATATGAAATTCCCAAGGAAATTTTATTTGTCAAAAACTTTGTAAGGACCGAAACCGGTAAAATAAACAGATCGAAATCTGTCAAGTTATTAAGTGCGTCTAGAGATAAGAGCTAAGATAGTCTTCTGTAAATAAGTCAAAAAAAAAGCCCCCTAAAGTAATAGGAGGCGATCTGTTTTAATGCTCGGAGGTTATGACCCACTGTCCCTTCTCAATTAAAGGAATAGCTTGTTTGTATTTTACCGATTTAGCTTCTCCGGTAGCAATATTTTTAATGGTAACTTTTTCATTCCTTCCGATCTTGCGTTCGGTTCTTACAATCGTTTCTGTAATCTGCTGCGGCTCTGTCTGATTTGTTTGGGCCTGCTGAGTTGGGCTGCTAAATTCAGCTTTGCTCAATTGCACTTTTTCTTGTTTCTGCTCACGTGCCTGAGAAACCTGCTGTGGACTTTGACTTGGTAATTCTCCTTTAAACAAGAATGATAATACCTCTTTATTTACCTTTTCAAGCATTCCTTTAAATAATTCAAAGGCCTCAAATTTATAGATCAATAAAGGATCTTTTTGCTCATAAGTAGCATTCTGAACAGATTGCTTCAGGTCATCCATTTTTCTTAAATGATCCTTCCAGGTATCATCAATAATGGCCAGCGTGATATTTTTTTCAAAATCTTCTACCAGTTGTTGTCCCTTACTCTCATAAGCATCCTTCAAATTAGTAACTACCTGCAAGGTCTTGATCCCGTCAGTGAAAGGAACCACAATACGTTCATATTTATCACCTTGCTTTTCATAAACATCTTTAATAACAGGGAACGCGGCAACAGCACTTCTTTCAATTTTTACTTGATAATGCTTATACAATACATCAAAAAGTTCATCTACAAGTACTCGCTCATCCTTGGTATTGAATTCTTCTTTTGTAAATGGAGAAGTGCTAGAAGAAAAACGAATCAATTCAAATTCAAAATTCGAATAATCATTGTTCATTTTATTGCTCAATACAATAGCATCACATGTGTCATAAATCATATTGACAATATCCACTTGCAGACGTTCTCCATATAAAGCGTGTCTCCTTCGTTTATAGATGACCTCTCTTTGGGCATTCATGATATCATCATATTCAAGTAATCGCTTACGGATACCAAAGTTGTTTTCTTCTACTTTTTTCTGTGCCCTTTCAATAGACTTGGAGATCATTGAATGTTGAATGACTTCACCTTCTTTGAGCCCCATTTTATCCATCATCTTGGCGATTCTTTCCGAACCGAACAGACGCATTAGATTATCTTCAAGAGACACATAAAACTGCGAAGAACCAGGATCTCCCTGACGTCCGGCACGACCCCTTAACTGGCGGTCAACACGTCTTGAATCATGTCTTTCCGTACCAATAATAGCAAGACCACCTGAATTTTTTACAGCTTCAGATAATTTAATATCAGTACCCCTACCAGCCATGTTGGTGGCGATCGTAACTACTCCGGGATTACCCGCTGACTCTACAATATCTGCTTCTTTTTTATGTAGTTTTGCATTCAATACATTATGTGGAATCTTTCGGATTGAAAGCATTTTTGACAACAATTCAGAGATCTCTACCGAAGTAGTACCTACCAGTACAGGTCTTTGGTCATTAACCAAATTATTGATCTCATCGATCACCGCATTGTATTTTTCTCTTTTGGTTTTGAAAATCAAATCCTCACGATCCTTTCTGATCAAAGGCATGTTTGTTGGAATTTCAATAACATCAAGTTTGTAGATCTCCCAAAATTCACCTGCCTCAGTGATTGCCGTACCAGTCATACCTGACAATTTACGATACATTCTAAAGTAATTCTGCAGGGTAATGGTGGCAAAGGTCTGCGTGGCAGCTTCGATCTTTACATTTTCTTTCGCTTCCAAGGCCTGGTGCAATCCGTCAGAATAACGACGTCCATCCATAACACGACCCGTTTGCTCATCTACAATCTTGATCTGATCATCTATGATCACATATTCAACGTCTTTTTCGAAAAGGCTATACGCTTTA
>CAJQNF010000071.1 GCA_905479625.1 uncultured Flavobacteriaceae bacterium
TTCGTAGTTTTGGCACTCATTTTTAATGAAATTGAGGGTCATTAACTCAGTTGGTTCAGAGTGTTACCTTGACAGGGTAGAAGTCACTGGTTCGAATCCAGTATGACCCACATCGAATAGAATCCCGGTGCATCGAAGATGCGCTGGGATTTTTGTTTAAGACCTGTAAAGCTTTCAAGCTTTTAAAGGGATTGAACAAAAATCCCAAATGCCCTGGCTTTGCCAGGACATCGGAATTCTATTCGCAGAAGCGGTTCTCATCTGGATCACGCCAGTAATCCAGTTGATGAGAACTAAGGCTTAGGGCTTAAGTGAGAAGTTAGAGGTTAGAGGTGAGAAGAAGTATGGGAGTTAGCCGGCAGGTTTACAGCAGCGGTTCTCATCTGGATCACGCCAGTAATCCTCAGGAGATCCACTTCTGTACACGTCTTTAAGAGTTTGCTATTCCAGTATTCCTGTAAAAATGGAAACATAATACAATCCGGCTATTATAAAAACTACACCTGCAACTGTTCGCATTACCTTTTCAATTTTAGAAATTCTGTTAAAGAACACACCTATACTACCAGCTGTAAAGGCTAATAAATAGGTAAAAAGAATTACAGGAAGTCCTGTTCCAAGGGCAAAGACAATAGGTAAATAAAGGCCGTCTGCTGACCCTATTGTCATTGGAATTAACATCCCAAAAAATAATGCTCCGCTATATGGACAAAATGCCAATGCAAATACAACTCCAATTAGAAATGAGCCTAAAAGCCCTTTGTCCTTGAATTTTTCAGATAGTCTTTCTTGAAAAATTGAGTTTCCTAAAAAATTGAGTTTGATAATATTTAGCATTATCAACCCCATTAGAATTAATAAAGGGCCTAAATACTTTTCTCCATTCTGATTAAAAAAAAGAGCAATATGAAACTTGCTTGCACCAAAAAATAATATCAACCCTATCGTAGTATAACTGAACCCTCTACCTAAAGAGTAAAGTAATCCACTTAAAAAAACTTTCCGCTTACTGGAAATATTTTTAGAAATAAAGGCCGTTGCCGTTATATTGGTTGCCAAGGGACACGGGCTAATGGCAGTCATTAACCCTAGAACAAATGCAGAAATAAACGGGATATTATTGTTCTCTAAAATGGATTGTAAAACATCCATTCTACAGTTTTTCAAGTTGTTTCTCTAATTTAGATTTTAATTTTTTAGAAAACATATCCTTGTTTTTTCCGTAAGTAAAAGCAAAAGATGTTAAGTCTATCTTTTTTTCTTTTTCGTCACTAATAATGTTTAAAAATAAAGATGTTCCTGAAGCCTTAAATTTTTTAGCTAATTCGTAATTATCGTCTTCGTCAATATTCACTACTTGAAAGGCAATTTTCCCGCTTTTTACTTCATCTGAAAAATAAGTATCTAAAGTATATTTGGTGTTTGATTCAATAGATTTACAAGTTACACATCTGTTGGTTGTATGAAAATCAAATACCTCTATGGTACTCTTATTTACTGATTTTTCAATTGATTTACCTTGAGCATTCCCTGTAAAAGAAACTAAAAAAATGCTAATTGTTAAAACTGATAAAATACTTATTTGTTTCATGTGTAATAGTTTAAATCGTTAAAAAATCATATTAAATATATACCCAGAAATGATAATACATAGTGTTACCACTCCAAAGAAAATTCCAATTAATTTAAAAGTCATTACTTTTTTAAGCAACATCGCTTCTGGTAATGATAATCCCACCACACCCATCATAAAAGCAATAGCAGTTCCTAAAGGAATACCTTTTGAAACCAAGACTTGAACCACTGGTAATATACCTGATGCATTCATATACATTGGAACAGCCAAAATGGTAGCAATAGGAACAGCAAAGAGGTTGTCTTTGTCCATATATTTTTCAAAAAACCCTTCTGGAATATACCCATGCATTAATCCACCAATGGCGATTCCTATCAATACGTATGGGATGATTCCTTTCAGAATTATCACTACTTCCGCCCAAATAATTCCTAAACGTTGTTTAAAGGTTTTCTTTTCAGATTGAAATATATCTTGTTCTTTTTGCGCGTTTGCTAACACTTCTTTTACCCAAGGTGTTAGATAACGTTCCAATTTTAATTTTTGAAGAATGAAACCAGATACTGTACCCAATAAAACACCACTAATTATATATATGATGGTGGTTTTTAAACCAAACAAGCCAACAAAAAGTCCGATAGCAACTTCATTGACCAAAGGAGAAGTAATCAAAAAAGCAAAGGTTACACCTAATGGGATTCCACCTCTCACAAAACCGATAAATAGCGGAACTGATGAACAAGAACAAAAAGGTGTTACCACGCCAAAAAGACTTGCCATGAAGTATTCCAATCCGTATAATTTATTTCTTGACAAGTAATTTTTGACCTTGTCTATGGGAAAATAACTATTAACGATTCCCATAAAAAAAATGACCAAGAAAAGTAAGATTAAAATCTTAGTAGTGTCATAAATAAAGAAATTTAGGGCTTCTGCTAAATGTTGTCCTTTGTTGAAACTCAGAACATCATAGACCAGCCAATCTGCTATATTTTGCGCCCAATCAAACATTTTCAATGGTACTAATAGTATCTATAACATATGAAACCATAATATGATAATTCATAGTGAGTATTACAGTTAATTTAAGAGTCTCATCACTTCACCTTTTGAAGGTACTCTTCCTTTTATTGTAATGATGTCATCTATTACCAAAGCTGGCGTGGTCATTATGTTGAACTTCATAATTTCCATTATATCTTCAACTTTTTCAATGGTTGCATCGATGTTATTTTCAGAAACAACATCTTTTACAACACCTGTCATTGATTGGCATTTTGGACAACCTGTACCTAGTATTTTAATTACTTTGGTCATAATAATTTTATTTGTCTATCGCCAATAGACGATTTTATTAATAAAAAAATATCAATCAAAAAATTGTTGGAATAAAGTTTTTGCAATCTTCCAGTTTTCTTGATTAATACAATATTTGATTTTTGGCGGTTTTAATTCTCCTTGAATAAGTCCTGCATTTTTTAACTCTTTTAAATGTTGTGAAACTGTTGATTGAGAAATTGGTAATACATCAACCAAATCTCCAGTAAAACAACACGATTGGTTTTCAAGATGTTTTAGAATAGTAATACGAGTAGGATGCCCTAGTGCTTTGGCAAATTTTGCCAAAACTTCTGTGCCTTCTTTGTATTCTACATTTTCTAAGCTTCTTTTCATATTCTCTATCGCAAAGAAACGATAGGTATTACGAAAGAAATGTGACTTTTATCAGATTTGCTTAATTTTTAAGAATAATATTTTTTCTTTAACCAAAAAGAAAAATGTCGGTATTTCTATTTACTTAATTTTAAAATCCTAAATGCTCCTTGGATTACCAAACCAAAAACGAATGCGCTAATGCGCATTCAGGTTTTTATTTGCAGAAGAGGATCTTATCTGGATCACGCCAGTAATCCCCTTTCTTTTTTTGCGCACAATAAAACAGAGCAATAATCGGTTTTATACATTGTATACATGTAAAAAATTAAACATATTATATTTGATAAAATAAATTACTTAAAATGAAAAAGCTATTTCTTATTGCCCTGCTATTTGCAGGATTTACTGCTCAGGCTCAATTTGCCGATGAAAAGCCCTTGTCTTCAATCGACAACGAATTTATTCAAATATGGATCACACAATCAAAGTCAGGATCAAAGGTGTATGTTGATTATGGTCAGGAACGCAAACGTCTTTACGGAGAACATAATTTAATGGATGAATTTGGAAAAGACATTAAAACACTCAGCCATGTTCCTCTTATTAATAAAATGATTGGTTTAGGTTATGAAGTCATGGATATTACTTCCTTGAGAGATGATAATATAAACACCTTGCTTTATTCTTTACAGAAAAAATAATTATCTCATTATCAAGTAATTGCTTGGGTCTATTAATGAACCAATGATCAATCACTCGGGTTGAATAAATCTAGCTTAAAGCTTCCATCACCTCCTCAAAACTTTGAATCAGCTTAAACTGGTTCATCGACCGAACCAAATTATGCTCAGGGTAACTCGTTTTGTAGTAAACGTCATTGCTTAAATAATCTGTCAAAAACCTCAGGGCCATTATAAATATCATGGTCTTGGCCGCAAGAGGGAAGTGTTCTCTCTCCAGATCGGAAACAGCATCTCCTGTTTTCTCTAAAAACCCTTGGCTATATGCCTGATAGAACTCTTTATTAAATTTTACTTTCTCAAGATCCTTTTCATCTTCAGCCGCAGTATTGCATATGGTTCTGATGGCGTCTCCAAAGTCGTAGTGTATGATTCCGGGCATGATCGTATCGGTATCGATTACACAAAGTCCATTACCCTCCATGTCGAATAAAGCATTCGATATTTTAGTGTCATTATGTGTTACTCTTAATCTGATATGACCATTGTCCTTCAGCACCTGTAATATGTGCATTTCCTTTTTTAAGCTTTTGGATAATTCTATATAAGCTTGTGCCCTTTGCGCCCTTTCTTGGGAAGCGTTTAGCAATGAAGCTTCAAATTGCTCAAACCTATAAGTCATATCATGAAACCTGGGGATAACTTCTACTAAATCAGAAGGATCAAAATCTTTCGTGAGGTGTATAAATTCTCCAAATAATTTCCCTCCTTCATAGGCTACTTTAGAATCTGTTACCGTCTCAAAGGTTTGGCTATGATCAATATAGATCGTTCCATTCCAAAAATCACCATTTTGATCAATATAAAAGTTTTTTCCCTTTGGTGTTTGTAAAAAAGTTAATACTCTTCTCTGCCTTTCCTTTTCAGTCAAGCTCAATAATTTATGATGCAGGTGCCTGCTTATTTTCACCTTGTTCATGATGAGCCCGGGCACATCAGGAAAAACTCCTTTATTGATCTTTTGAAAAACGTAGTGACGTTGCTGATTTGTGTTTATAAGAAAAGTATCATTGATATGACCTGAGGTTAGTTCCGCAAAGGAATCAATCTTCTGGTCAGGCAAAAAAACACCAAATACCTCTCTTAAAATTTTTATCATATTACCATAGATGTGTTGGATATATCTCTTTATTCTTTAGTGCCAAAATTTCTTTTTGAACTGATTCTTTATCTTCTTTATAGGTAACTCCGAACCATCTAGCCTCGTAGGTCAATACCTTAACTTAAGCTGTTCCGTTTTCCAAATAGCCGTTAACGATCAATGGAATGAAGTATTCAGCTTTTAAATTGTCCTTATTCTCTTCCAGAAATTTATCAAATAAGGCTTCTGTATATTCAAAACATCTGGGTGTAAAGCCCCAAAAGT
>CAJQNF010000072.1 GCA_905479625.1 uncultured Flavobacteriaceae bacterium
GACAATAATTTTATCCTTGTGCTTATCAAGTCTCCATGAGAGACCTCCGCCAATCAAATAGGTATTATCACCTCTTTCGTCAAAGATCATTCTGGCAGAAAGATCAGCCTGCATATTCTTATTGATCAAATAAGCGCCACCGGCTCCAAATTGAAAATCATTGGGTACATTCTTTCTGAAAAAACCCTGATTCTCTGCGAAAACTGACCAGTTTTGATGTAAGGTATAAGTCACAGTAATGATATATGTGTTTTCAGCTTCTTCTGTAAAGGCCTTATCGGCAACAAAATTCAAGAGAACGACTAGCCTGTTTGACAAATCATTTTGTGTATAAATTCCAAACCTCGGACTCATGCCTTCCGGGTTCTTATGCAGTTCTGTGAGTAAGTTGGTATTTAGGCCTGCATAAACACCCACAGCCGGGATCAATCTTTTTTTGTCAAAACTGTGCCTGGCCTTCCAGCTTCTGATCTCTTTTGATTTATCGGCATATTCAGGTTTGTAAAGAAGGTACTTCGCCCCAATGGTAAGTTTACTGAAGCCAAATGCTGATCTGTTGATGACATTTGGTCGAGTATAATCTCTGCTCTCACTAACTAGAGCCATATCAAGGCTGAATTCCAGTTGCTCAAAAAACTGTCCTGTTCTAAAGGTAACATCCGATCCGAAACTAGATCCGCTATAGGAAATCGATTGTTCCAGTATTGGATCATAATAGAGGTAATTACCAACATTTTTGTAAAATAGTCCGGCTTCTACCTGGTATACTTTAGTTCCCACACTATAGGGAGTTCCTGAGAATCCCGGACGACGGGAATTGATCACCTCAGTATACTGTCCATAGCTAAATTCAGCCAAAAGCAGGAGGAGAAGGGTTGTAAAGAAGGATTTCATGTTCAACTTATAATATGATCAAAAGTAAGTTTTTCATTATATAAACGCTCATTTTGCTCTCAAATTGTTATTTTTGGAAATTAAATTTTAAAATTATGCAGGAGGCTTCAATTCAGGGTTTATGGTTCATTGTGATCCTTGTTCTTGGGTATTATGCTTTCAAGTGGTTGGCAAGGATTTTTCTTCCTTATATAATGCAAAAAGCAGTAAGGAATTTTGAAAAAAAAGCCAGAGAGCAACAAGGATATCAAAACCCTGCAGATCATGTTAGAGAAGGAGAAACAGTTATTGATAAACAACCAAGACCATCAAAGGAAAGCAATAATAATGTTGGCGAATATGTTGATTTTGAGGAGGTTGATGACTAATGAGCTTTCAGATCAGATAAAAATTGAATTTAGCTTATAACCTATGAACATTAAAAAATTCCTGCCGCTTCTCGTTGTCTTACTTAGTTTTGTAATTGTTTCGCTGGCTTATTTTTCACCGGTTTTAGGAGGAAAGGAGCTTTTTCAGTCAGACATTGCCCAGTTCAGAGGAATGTCAAAGGAAGTCAAGGAATTCAGGGATGAGTATCATGAGGAGCCCTACTGGACCAACAGAGCTTTTGGAGGTATGCCCACTTATCAGCTCAGCACGTATTACCCCAACGATTATATTAAAAAATTAGATAGCGTACTGAGGTTTCTTCCCAGGCCTGCCGATTATCTTTTTTTATATTTTTTAGGATTTTTCCTCTTATTAAGTGTGCTTAAGGTCGATTGGAAACTGGCTTTAATAGGAGCCTTGGGTTTTGGATTTTCAACGTATTTGATCATTATATTGGGTGTGGGACATAATGCCAAGGCACATGCCATAGCTTATATGCCTTTTGTGTTGGCCGGATTGTTACTGGTTTTTCAGAAAAAATACCTGCTGGGATTTGTGCTAACAGCCTTGGCCATGGCTTTGGAAATCAACGCGAGCCATCCACAGATGACCTATTACTTATTATTTGCAGTGTTGATTTTTGGGATAGTCCAATTGATTGAAGCCGTTAAACAGAAAGAATTACCTGCTCTTGCTAAACAGGTTGGAATCTTATTGGTGGCAGTTGTTTTGGCTGTCGGCGTAAATGCGACGAGTTTACTGGCTACAAAGGAATACGCCGAACATAGCACCCGAAGTAAAAGCGAACTCACGATCAATCCGGATGGAAGTCCAAAGGAAATTACCTCAGGATTGTCAAAAGAATACATTACGCAATATAGTTTTGGATTACTTGAAACTTTTGATTTGTTCATACCGCGTTTTATGGGTGGATCGAACAGTGAAAAACTGGATAAAGAGAGTTATACCTACAGATTCTTAAAAGAGAAGGCGGGTAGAAAACAAGCCTTAGGGTTTGTAGAAAATGCGCCTATGTATTGGGGAGATCAGCCCATTGTAGCTGCCCCTCCGTATATTGGAGCCGTATTTATCTTTTTGTTTGTACTTGGGGCGTTATTGGTAAAAGGACCCTTGAAGAAATGGCTTTTAGCCGCTACTATTTTTTCGATTTTACTGAGTTGGGGAAAGAACTTCGACTTGCTGACCAACTTTTTTATTGACTATATACCCTTGTATAATAAATTTAGAGCGGTGTCATCCATTCAGGTGATCGCTGAAATTGCGGTTCCTCTATTGGCAATTTTAGGACTGCATCATTTTCTTAATACCAAGGTTGACAAAAGTGAAAAACTAAAAGCTTTTAAATGGGCAGGGATCTCGGTGGCAGGTTTGGCTTTGTTTTTTACAGCTATAGGCGCTAATTTATTTGCTTTCGAGAGTTTTCGTGATGGAAATTATGAGAATATGCTTGCCGGTTTATCAGATGTCTTGATCGAAGATAGAAGAACGATATTTTTTCAGGATAGTTTGCGTTCATTGATTTTTGTGGTCATCACAGCCTGTTTACTATGGCTGTTTTTAACAGAAAAGATAAAAAAGAATATTGTGGTAGTGGGCATTCTGGTCTTGGTATTGCTCGATTTGGTGGTGGTTGACCAAAGGTATGTGAACAATGATGATTTTATCAGTAAATCAAGATTGGAAAAACCGTTTGAATTGAGTGCAATGCAAGGGGAAATCCTAAAGGATGAAGGGCATTATAGGGTGCTGAATTTCATGGTTGATCCTTTAAATGACGGAAGCACTTCATTTTATCACAATTCAATTGGAGGTTATCATGCAGCGAAACCAAGAAGGTTTCAGGAGTTGTATGAGTTTCAAATTGCGAGAAATAACATGGAAGTATTGAATATGCTCAATACCAAGTATTTTATTTTCCCGGGAGAGAACAATATAGAAAACGTACAATTGAATGAAGATGCCAATGGGAATGCATGGTTTGTTCATGACATTGAATTTGTTGACACTGCAAATGAAGAGATAACTGCCTTAGATAGCTTGAGTACAAAAGAAAAAGTAATTTTGACCAGAAATTATGAGGAGCTTATCAATAAATTGACTTTTGAACCGGATAGTATGGCCAGCATTGTGCTGACTAGTTATAAGGCCAATGAGATGACCTACAAAACAGCATCTCAAACCGAGCAGTTAGCTGTTTTCTCAGAAATCTATTACAAGGATGGTTGGAATGCGTATGTAGATGGAGAAGAGATCCCCCATATGAGAGCAAATTATGTATTAAGGGCCGCAGTAATTCCGGCAGGGAACCATGAATTGTTATTTAAATTTGAACCAAAAGTGATTAAAACCGGTCGTAATATTTCCCTTATTTCTTATGGATTATTACTATTGATCCCTTTGGGATGGTACTTTAAAGAAAGAAAAAAGAAGGTTGACTAATTCCATCATGAGCGAAATAAAATCATATCAAACGATTCCTAAAAAAAGATACGCCCATACTGTGGCATTCTTACAAGCAGTACTTCCGGCACCAGCCACCATATTGGATCTCGGCGTGCGGAATGAGCTCAGTGAGATACTTGAATCATATGGGTATACGGTTTATAATACCCATGGTGAGGATCTGGACCTTGACTTTACCAATGTGAATAAGCAGCATGTGGATGCCGTAACTGCCTTTGAGATTTTTGAGCACTTGATTGCACCTTTTAACGTGCTCAAAAGCATTAAAGCATCAAAAATCATCGCAACTGTTCCTTTGAACCTATGGTTTGCAAGCGCTTATAGAAGTAAAACTGACAAATGGGACAGGCATTATCATGAATTTGAAGACTGGCAATTTGATTGGTTGTTGGAAAAGTCAGGTTGGCAAATTAAAAAATATGAAAAATGGTCAAGCCCTGTAAATAAAATAGGTTTTAGACCGATTCTAAGAAAATTTACGCCTAGATACTACGCAGTCTATGCGGAACGATAGATTCCTTGTAACATGAGAATTGGAATGATACTGGATAAAACTTTTCCACCTGATCCTCGGGTTGAAAATGAAGCGCTGGCATTGATCAATAGTGGTCATGAGGTTTTTCTGTTTTGTCTAACCTATGAAAAGAAGGCAGGCACTGAAAGTTTTAAAGGTTTTGAGGTGATAAGATACCAGAGTAACCAAATTGAATATAAACTTTCGGCCTTGTCATATACACTTCCTTTCTATAAAATAATGATGTCTAAGAAAATCAGTCATTTCTTGGCAGTATATGATATTGAGATCATTCATGTACATGATATGGTGGTTGCAGAGGCTGTTATTGCGGCTAACAGAGTTGTTCAGCTTCCAATGGTTTTGGATCTTCACGAGAACAGGCCGGAGATTATGAAAACCTATCCGCATTTAAAAAAATTCCCGGGAAACCTCCTAATTTCAACAAAGGTATGGAAAGGTAAAGAAGGCCTTCTTGTAGGTAAAGCAGACAGAACCATTGTTGTCACAAAGGAAGCAAAGGCAGAATTAGTAGACAGACTTGGTATAGCTGCTCATAAAATTATCGTTGTTCCAAATACTGTAAAGAAGTCATTTTATAATGACTTTGTCGAGGAGAATACTATTTTGGAGAAGTACAAAGATAAATTTGTCATTCTTTATTTAGGCGATACAGGATTGAGAAGAGGTTTATTGTCTGTTATCGAAGCATTTGGGATCATGGCGAATGATACTGAGATAAAGAACCAGATGAAGCTGGTTATAGTTGGGAAGAACTCTTCGGATCCTATATTGAAAAAAAGGGTTCAAGAACTTGGGATTGAACAAATGGTTGATTTTGAAGGGTGGCAGGATATGGCGCTCTTTCCTTCTTATCTTAAGGCAGCAGATTTGGGTGTTTCACCTTTGCATCGAAATCTACATCACGATACGACTTATGCGAACAAACTGTTTCAATATATGAGTTTTGCCATACCTGTTTTGGTGAGTGATGCATTGGCTCAAAAGAATCTTATAGAGGAGGTTAAAAGTGGCTTGGTGCATAAAGAAAAAGATGCAAATGAGATTGCTGAAAAGATCATGGTCCTATTTGAGGATCCAGACTTAATAAAAAAGCTGGGACTGAATGGGAAACAATTTATTGAAGAGAAATTTTGCTGGGAAAAGGTCTCGGGCAATTTGAAGGACCTATATTTGGAATTTGAGAAACCTTGAAAGTTCTATTGATCACATATTACTGGCCCCCTGCGGGAGGCAGCGGCGTTCAAAGATGGCTTAAGTTTGTTAAGTATTTACCATCTTTTGATGTGACTCCTGTTGTTTATACGGTCAAAAACCCGGATTATGCAATAGAAGACGAGAGCCTGCTTTTAGAGGTTCCGAGCAATATTGAAGTGATTCGGGAGCGAATTTGGGAGCCCAATTCGATCATTTCCAGGTTTAGTTCTAAAGAAAAACAAAAGAGTGCAGGCTTTATAGACGCGAACCCTTCCTTTTTTGGTCGTCAAATGCAATATATCAGGGCTAATTATTTTATACCTGATGCCAGGAAATTCTGGATCAAACCTTCAGTTAAGAAATTGACTCCTTTTATAATGGAAAATGAGATAGACATCATTATCACGACCGGGCCTCCACATAGTTTGCACATGATCGGGGCTGAGTTGAAAAGGGAAACAGGGGTGAAGTGGCTTGCCGATTTTAGGGATCCCTGGACTAATATTGATTATTTTCACAGTTTACCACTCACCCAAAAAGCGAAAGAGAAGCACTATCAAATGGAAACGATGGTCCTAAAACAAGCTGATGCCATAACAGTTGTTGGGAACAGTATGAAAGAGGAATTTCGTGATAGAAATAACAAAGTACATGTATTGACCAACGGGTTTGACGAAAGACCTAACCATAAAGAAGTGATTTTGGATAAAAAATTTAGCATCTGTCATATAGGGATGATGAATGCGGATCGAAATCCCGATATATTGTGGAAGGCATTAAAAGAACTTACGGAAGAGTCGGAAGATTTTAGAAAAGATCTGGTTGTTAAGCTGATTGGAAAATGCGATCAGGAAGTGTATCAAAGTGTGAGCGACTTCGGATTGAAGGCCCGTGTTTCTTTTGTGGATTATGTACCGCATAAAGATGTATTGAGGTTTCAGCGATCTTCTCAGGTTTTATTGTTGGCTGTAAATAACGTGCCTTCTGCTAAATCGGTTATTACGGGTAAAATATTTGAGTATTTACAAAGCCAAAGGCCAGTGATTTGCATTGGTCCTGTGGATGGTGATCTGGCAGCTATTTTGAATGACACAGGAGCAGGTCAAGTGATTGATTTTAAAGATGTATTTTCGTTAAAGGAACTGATTAAAAGTCATTATAGTTTATTTAAAAAGGGTCAATTGAAAGGCGAAACCAGAAATATAGATCGTTACCACAGAAAACATTTAAGTGGAGAATTGGCCGAAATATTAAAAAGTTTGTAGTGAAATTTAAAGTTCAGTCATTTAGTTTGGCTTGAATGAAAAATATATATTAGATTGGACTGAAGAGGAAAATAGTTCAAGAAGTACCATTGTTTATTAATGTAAAAGGAATTGAAAAAAATAGTAAGCATCTTAGGGGCGCGTCCACAGTTTATTAAGGCGGCTGTATTGAGCAGGATCATTCGTGAAAAAAAAGAATTCTCGGAGGTTATTGTTCATACAGGGCAACATTTTGACAGCAATATGAGTGAGGTATTTTTTGAGGAAATGGCTATTCCAAAACCAACCTACAATTTAGATATAAACAGCATTGGTCATGGGGCCATGACAGGCAGAATGCTTGAACAGATAGAAGAAATACTCATAAGCGAAAAGCCAGATTTGGTCGTAGTGTATGGAGATACGAACTCTACCCTGGCAGGTGCTTTGGCCGCGAAAAAGCTAGGCATCAGGGTAGCACATGTGGAGGCGGGTCTGCGCTCATTTAATATGGCTATGCCTGAGGAAGTCAATAGAATTTTAACCGATAGGATATCAGATTTATTGCTTTGCCC